>JAAXJD010000078.1 GCA_012270005.1 Flavobacterium sp.
GAGAAAAAGAGATTACGCCTTTGGCGTGAGAGCACAAAGCGTATCGGACATCTACACCCAGTTTTGCGACCTTGCGTCATAGGCACAATCTCATTCTCTTTTATAAAACTTTGTGAATCTCTGTGCTGCCTCCGTGTATCTCTGTGTTCATTTTTATAAGAGCTTTTTTAAAGGCATAAAAAAACAGCCCCGCAGGGCTGTCTTAATAATGGTAAACGATATTGTTTTAAAACTTCATGATAAAGCCACCGTATGGTTTTAGCGTTACCGTAGTTTTGCCTGGTTTTACGGCTGTTTTTTCAAACAGTTGCCCGTTGCCGTCGGTTATTTTGTATCCGTCCTTTTTAATGAATGAAAGGTCTATGGTAAGGTCTTTGGCTTTGTTTTCGCCGTTAATGCCTGTAATGAACCAGGTATCGCCTTTACGGCGTGCCATAACTACATCTTTACCGGGATAGCCTGCCAGTAGTTTGGTTTCGTCCCACGCCACAGGAATATCCTTAAGGTACTCCACAACATAATCAGGCATATGGCTCATACCTGCCGGTGTTTCGGCAAGGTGCTGTATCCCCGAAAGGAACAGAGTAGGCAGTGCCAACTCAAACGCGCTGGTACTCCTGCGGTTAATTCTTGGTATTTCGTACAGTGCCATAGGCGTAAAGTCCATAGGGTCGTACAGGTTACGCCCAAATGGCAGCATGGCCATGTGCGATGGCGCTTCATCGGCTACTTTTTGTTCAAACGAAATGAACTCAAAACCTTTAATAGCCTCGGCGGTCATAAGGTTAGGGTAGGTGCGTTGCCAGCCGCGTGGCAGGGTAGCTCCGTGGAAGTTAACCAGTATTTCGTGCTTCAGCGCCGACTTCAGGATGTCGTGGTAATACGCAATCATACTCTGCCCATCGCCACCGAAAAAGTCGATTTTTACACCGGCTACACCTATATCGTGCAGACATTTAAACTCCTTATCACGGCTTTCTGCGGTAATAAATTTGTCTTTAGGGCCATAGGGCACGGTGTTCCATGTTCCGGCAGAGTTGTACCAAAGTATAATCTTCACGTTGCGTTCTTTACCGTATGCAATAAGTTCTTTAACCTTGTCGATACCTATACGCTTGTGCCAGTCGGCATCTATAAGGCAGTACGGCCAGTGCATTTTCTGTGCATAATCAATAAACTCTTTGGTAGTTTCGTAGTTAACCGAATCATCTTTTAGTATGGCCCAGCTCCAGGCAGCGTTTCCGGGATGCACAAAGTCGGTTTTTGTAGTAACGGCCTTATCGGCAAGATCTGTACCCAGGGTAGATTCTGCAACATCTGCAAGGCTGCCTATGGCAATCACGCGCCAAGGGGTTTCCCATGGTGTCTTTGCTTCAGGATACAGCGCGGCAGTAGGGGCAAAGCGCTCTTTCTCTTGCGGGAACACGATTTTCATAGCCCCCATGTCTTTGCTGTAATCCAGGTGCGATGCACAGTAGTTACTGCCCAGTCCGGTTTCGGTAACGGCAAGCCAGGTATCACCCTCATTAAACAGCGCAGGGAATACCCACCCCTGGCCTATAGGCGCCTTAGTGTCTACCGGCACGCCCATTTGGTAGTATTCTTCATAGGCAGGGTTACACTGTTCCCAACCTGATTTTGCTTCGCTCATGGGCTGAAGCCACGCTTTTGCATCTTTATTAAAATTGAATGATGTTTTTTCTTCGGTAATGTACTTTACATCGCCAGACGCATCAGGGAAACTGTAGTGAAACGCCACACCGTTATCTGAAACATTAAAAATAACGTCCATTTTTTCGCCCTTGTCGTTTTCAAGGTGCAATACTTTTTGGTTAGCCGTGTAGGTAATATTTGTTTTTTTACCCTGTAGCATGGTGTAGCTATCGATAATTCTTCCATTATCGCCTACAGACGTTTCTTTAAGATTATTAAAAAAATCCGCGTCTTTACGTATAATACCTACCAAAGAGGTGTCAATAACTTTTTGGTTGTTATTTTTTACAACATACCAGGCCTGTTTATTTTTATTAAGGCCAAAATCTACCTGCAGTTTACCGTTTGGGCTCGTTACCATACCGGGCGCTTTACTGCCCGATGCGCACGACGCAAGGATTAAAGCGAGGGTAGCAACGCTAACGTACTTTTTCATGGTTTTTAAAAATTTGGTTATTAGTGAAACGTTTGCGTGAGTTTTTTGAAAAAAAGCCACTTTAAAGAGCTATTGGCTCAGTAAAATGGCTTTGGAGTTGAATTTAATAAATGGTTTTTTTAGAACATTATTTTTTACGTGCAATAACCTTTTGTACGGCTTTAACAATGTGTTCTGCATCAAGGCCGTATTTAGTCATTAGCTGTGCAGGCGTTCCGCTTTCGCCAAAACTGTCATTTACCGCTACGTATTCCTGTGGCACCGGGTTGTTTGTAGCAAGCAGTTGGGCTATACTGTCACCCAGTCCGCCAAGGCGGTTGTGCTCTTCGGCAGTAACCACACAGCCCGTTTTAGCTACTGATTTCAGTACTGCTTCGGCATCCAGTGGCTTAATTGTGTGTATGTTAATGATTTCGGCATCAATACCCAGCTCAGCAAGTTTTTCACCGGCCTGTATGGCTTCCCATACCAGGTGGCCCGTAGCGAAGATAGATACATCGGCGCCCTCGTTTACCATCCATGCTTTACCGATTTCAAACTTCTGGTCAGCATCGGTAAATACCGGCACTACCGGACGGCCGAAACGCAGGTATACAGGGCCCTCGTGCTCTGCAATAGCTATAGTAGCGGCTTTAGTCTGGTTGTAATCGCATGGGTTTATTACGGTCATGCCCGGAAGCATTTTCATAAGACCTATGTCTTCAAGGATCTGGTGAGTAGCACCGTCTTCACCCAGGGTAAGGCCCGCGTGCGAAGCACATATTTTTACGTTTTTGTCTGAGTAGGCTACAGACTGGCGTATCTGGTCGTATACACGCCCGGTAGAAAAGTTAGCAAACGTTCCGGTAAACGGAATTTTACCTCCTATGGTTAGCCCTGCCGCTATGCCAATCATGTTAGCTTCGGCAATGCCCACCTGTATAAAACGCTCCGGGAACTCGTTTATAAAGTCCTGCATTTTTAGCGAGGCAACAAGGTCTGCACACAGTGCCACCACGTTTTCGTTTTTCCTGCCCGCTTCAAGCAATCCGGCTCCAAAGCCCGAGCGCGTATCTTTTGATTCTGTATAGGTATATTTTTTCATTAGTTTTTCATTTAAGAATTTAATGATTGAAAGATTTAAAAATTCAGGATGTCATCCATCACTACGAATCTTTCAATGTTTAAATTTTTCAATCTTTAAATTAATAATCGCCAAGCGTTTCCTCAAGTTGTGCAAGAGCTGCCTCTAATTGGGCATCGTTTGGTGCGGCACCGTGCCATTTGTGGGTACCCATCATATAATCTACGCCAAAGCCCATATCGGTTTTTAGCAGTATCATTATCGGTTTACCCTGACCGGTAAGTGATTTGGCATGCGCCAG
>JAAXJD010000137.1 GCA_012270005.1 Flavobacterium sp.
TTGAGTAATTATTCATACGATACTTTTTTGTGTATCGCTATTTCAGGACGAGACAAAACATATAGTAAAAAAGGAGGTGTTATCAAACACCTCCTTTTTTATGACTCTAGAAACTAGTACATCTTTTTAAGCCTGTCTATGTCGCGCTTTGTGTCGCGCTCTTTCATGCTTTCGCGTTTATCATAATTCTTTTTACCACGACAAAGGCCTATTTCCAGTTTGTCAATACCTTTTTCGTTTGTAAACATTTTAAGCGGAATAATAGCAAGCCCTTTTGCCTGTACGTCTTTCTCCAAACTTTTCAGTTCTCGTCGGTTTAAGAGCAACTTACGCTCACTTTTGGCTTTATGGCCAAAGTTCCTGCTAAAGGCATACTCCTCTATATTACTGTTTACAACAAACAGCTCGCCGTTCTGAAACTCGCAAAAACTCTCTGCGATAGAGGCCTTACCCAGGCGTATGGATTTTATTTCGCTGCCTGCCAGCACAATACCTGCTGTATACCTGTCCAGGATTTCGTAATCAAAGCGGGCACGCTTGTTTAATATGTTTACTGTTTTTTGCATAATAAGGTTACAAAGGTACTAACATTAGTTTAAAGCTACAATATTGTAACTTAAAACCTAACCCGTACAACATTGCGTTAACATTTACTACTGGGTAATAGTAATGGTTTTTACTATAGGCGCGGCAGAATTTGCGGTTGTAAACCTCAAGGTATAGCTACCCGAAGCCGCAGCGGTAAACGTATACTGCTTACTTAATGATGTTACTTTATTATCGCAGTTGCAGCCTTCGTACTTTACTATAGCCGAAATATCTTTAGGGAAACCTGTTGTAGATTCATAAAAACGGTCTAATTCGCCGCAGCTGCTTGCAGCCTGAATTAATACATTAAAGGTCAGCGGTGTATTAACCTGACCGGTATCCGGTCCTGTTACACTCGTTATGGGTGCGGCAGCGGCAGAGTAGCAGTAGGGCTCGTTGTTTGAAAGGCTACACCCTGTAATAAATGCTACAACAAATAAGGCAGTAATGGCTATAAACTTCTTCATCATTGTTTTTGTTTTTTGGTAAGATACATGGTTGGTTAAAACGTTGCTTTAAAGGCATATTTTTTTAGCAAATTTCCACCTCAAAACCTGTAGAATACTTTGTACCCGGGTCTAATGTAATTACTCCTGGTTTATCGTAAAAGCTTTTTGTGGGACTATTACTATCGCTGTAGCCTTGCCATGGTTCTATACATATAAACGGTGCTCCCGGTTTTGTCCATATACCCAGGTGCGGAAACTTAGGAAACGTTACTTTTAAATAATCGGTGTCATTTTTTGTTATGGTTATGCCGCGGCTTTTAAGGTTGGTAAAAATCAGTGCATCGTTAGCAAAAAGGCCATGTTGTAGTGGTAGTGTCTTATTGTGTACCGGTAGTTCTGTGGTAATATCAGATAGCAGGTCGTTTACCAGCTGCACGCTTACAATGGGTTCATCCTGTTCAAACACCAGGCTGTAGTCCTCAAAATTACCGGGTAGCGCAAAAGCAGGATGCGCGCCTATACAAAACGGCATGGTTTCACTTCCATTATTGGAAATTATATAATCCAGCGTAAGGCCTTTTTCGGTTACGGTGTAAATCAATTCTAATTCAAAATCAAACGGATATACTTGCTTTGTTTTATCTGACGCTGTTAACGAAAAAACTACCTTGTTTTCTTCCTGGTGTTTTACAGTGAACTCGTTGTCGCGTGCAAAACCGTGTCGCGGCAGATTGTATTCTACTCCGTTTACATTGTATTTGTTGTCTTTTAACGTACCTACAATAGGGAATAAAACGGGAGAGTGCTTACCCCAAAATTCAGGATTGCCTTCCCACATATATTCTGTTTCAGATTGTTTCAGTGAAAAGAGCTCGGCACCTTGAGGATTAATACTTGCGGTTATGTTAGCGTAAGATATTTTTACTGGCATAGATGTTTTAGTTTTAATAGGCTAATGTATCAAAACTCTTACGGATTAACAATATTATGCTGTTTATTAAATTGTGAGGGATGGCTTCAGGTATAAATGTTCCGCATAGCACATACAACAAGCCGAAGGAATCAAATAGTTACTGTAAGAAAATATCTTAAAAAAATGATAATTGTCCGTATGCCGCACTTAATACTTTCTTACCTTTAGTAACCTTAATCACAACACACATACTATGAGTAAACAATCTGTTTTTAAAGAAGAAAATCAGTTTCCTGAAGAATATAAAATACCCGAAATACACCAGCGCCTGTATCTGCTAAACGGCGAATGTGTAGAATGGGCGGGAGCCGTAGATACGGTATATTCGCCGATATGCGTACCGGGGCCAAACGGTTTAGAGCGTAAAGTGGTGGGCAGCATACCGAAAACCACACCAAAAGAAGCCATGGAGGCACTTGATGCGGCAGTAGCAGCGTACAATAACGGTTTGGGTGAATGGCCTAATATGAGTGTGGAAGGCCGTATTAAGTGTATGCAGAAATTTGTATACCTAATGATACAACAGCGCGACCTGGTTATTAAACTTCTTATGTGGGAAATCGGTAAAACACTTGCCGATGCTACTAAAGAGTTTGACCGCACGGTAGACTATATTAATGATACTATTGATGCCCTTAAGGATCTGGACAGGGAGTCTTCGCGTTTTCAGCAGGCAGAGGGCACTATGGCGCAGATACGCCGTGCGCCGCTTGGTGTAGTTTTAAGTATGGGACCATTCAACTATCCGCTCAACGAAATTTTTACTACCCTTATACCGGCACTTATTATGGGTAATACTATACTGTTTAAGTTGCCTAAACACGGTGTTTTAGCCCACTATCCGCTACTTAACGCCTTTAAAGAGGCGTTTCCTAAAGGTACGGTAAACACACTTTACGGAAAAGGTTCCGAAATAATATCGCCTATTATGGAAAGCGGTAAGGTAAACGTACTGGCGTTCATAGGTTCCAGCAAAGTGGCAAACGGACTTAAAAAACAGCATCCAAAGGTAAACAGGCTCAGGGCTATACTTAGCCTTGACGCTAAAAATGCCGCCATTGTTACAAAGCATGCCGACCTTGATGTGGCGGTAAGTGAATGTATACTGGGGGCGTTATCTTTTAATGGCCAACGCTGTACTGCATTAAAATTAATCTTTGTACAGAAAGACGTGGCTGACGAGTTTGTAAAAAAACTTAGTGAAGCCGTATCGGCACTAAAACCGGGGTTGCCTTGGGAATCGGGAGTAAAGATTACCCCGCTGCCTGAAGCCGATAAGCCACAATATCTAAAAGACTGTATAGCCGATGCCGTAGAAAAAGGTGCAAAAGTGGTAAATGAAGATGGAGGCTACACAGAAGCTTCGTTTGTATTCCCTGCTGTAGTGTACCCGGTAAACAGTGATATGCGTTTGTATCATGAAGAACAGTTTGGCCCGGTAATACCGGTGGTACCGTTTGAAAGTATCGACGAGCCAATTGACTACCAGGTAAACGCTTCGCATGGTATGCAGGTAAGCATATTTAGTAATAACGCCGAAGAGGTTTCAAGCCTTATAGATCCGTTTGTAAACCTGGTGAGCCGTGTAAATATAAACTGCCAGGCGCAGCGCGGCCCCGATGTGTTTCCGTTTACTGGGCGTAAAGACAGTGCAGAAGGTACGCTTTCTGTGTTTGACGCGCTGAGGTCGTTCTCTATAAGATCGCTGGTAGCTGCTAAAATAACAGATGACAACAAAGAATTATTAAATACCATTGTGCGCGACCATAAATCTAATTTTTTAAGCACAGACTATATATTTTAATGTAAAATATCTTAAAATTTTAAAGGGCTGCTAATATGCAGCCTTTTTGTGTGCCGAATTTGGGTACAAATGTAATTTATGATAGATAACTTATGTTAGTGCGTCTACACTTTTTTACCGTTCGTCGCAACAAATCTACCATTGGTCTAAAGTAAAGCAATGGGCTGTAAATGTGTTGTACATTTGTACCGAAGCTAATAAGTCTTGAAGGGATACAAGTTTATTAGTGGAATGAAAAGTAAAATTTTCATAAATTGGTTTTGATTGGTTTTGTTAATTTCCTGTAAACACCCGTTTACAGGAAATTTTTTTTTATGCCCATACCTTAGCATAAATGTGGCACAGATATTGTTTTAGATAACTATAACGTAAATCCAATCGTGTATGAAAAAAAGTATCTTTAGTATTATAGCTGTTTTTGTATGCTTTATGGCAACAGCGCAGCGCAGGGGTAGCGTAGAGGCAAGCCTTTCCGGCGGATATAACTGGTCTTCTATTTATAGCGATACGCAAGGCACCTTTGATAGCCACGGGGCATATAACCTTAGTGCAGGCCTTGATTTTTATCTTAGCAGAGACTGGAGTATAAGAATAAGGGCTATTAACGACCGTAAAGGTTTTAACAATGTAGTGTTTACAGATAATAACGGATTCGATTTTAAGTCTGACGTGGCACTTAATTATGTAACCGTACCTGTACAGGCCAGCTGGCATTTTGGGCGTACAAAAAACTGGTATTTTAATTTCGGTGGATATGCAGGATTTCTTAATTCCGCAAAAGAAACCCGTTTTAACACTAATCTCAAACCTGATTTTAATGACACAGACGCAGGTTTAGCATTAGGGCTTGGGGTAAAAATTCCGGTAGGAGATAAGCTGCGCCTGTTCTTTGAATACGATTATCAGTATGGTTTAACAGAACTGTACAGAGTACGATATGATAATGAGCACACAAATGTGTCGCGCAGTGCGGTAAACGTAGGCTTAAACTTCCTGCTACAGTAATTTTTAATGTATTTTATTTAGATAAAAATAGAGGCTATATCTTTTTGACATAGCCCCTTGCTCATTTACAAGGTTGGGTTTGTTTCTGAGCCGTTATTGGTGTTTGGTTTGTTAAGTTCCATCATTTCCATCAGTTTAAGGCCCAGCAGTCCGCTAATTGGCCCATCGCTGCTACCGCTACCGCCTATAAGCACATCAGGTATAATTTTGATGTTGCCCTTCGCAATTTCCTCGGTAATTTTAAATCGGGTAAAGTTATCGCCGCCCATGGCTGAGACTTGCAGTTCGTAAGATTCGGCGGTTGATTTACCTATTGCCATAATTTTTTCTGCCTCGGCTAAACCGGTTTTAGAAATACGTTCTGCCTCGGCACTAGCGGTTAGTTTGGTGGCTTCGGCTTGTGCGCCAGCTCGGGCTTTAGTAGCCTCAGCTTCTGCGTTAGCGCGCATTTTTGTGGCTTCAGCTTCTGCATTTACACTAAGTTTAAGGCTGGTCGCATCACCCTCGGCTTTTTTAACGGTAGCATCTGCAGTACGCTGTGCAATCTCTACACTTTGAGATGCCCTTACAATCTCTTTTTGCATATCTGCAATAGCCGTTTCTTTCTCTACGCCCTGGCGTTGTTCCTGTGCCATTTTCTGCGTTTGGTAGGTTTTCTGTTCTTCCTCAGCTATCTTACGGTCAGTAAGAGTTTTCATAAGCGATTCAGGAGGCACAATGTCACCTATAAGTGTATCTACGGCATTAACGTTGTACTCATCGAGCACGGCACGGATGTGGTTTTTAGCCGACTCCTGGCGCTCTTTACGGGTGCTTAGGAAGGAAATCACATCGCTGTCCTGGGCTGAGTTACGGAAATAGTTACCTATGGTAGGCTCTAATACCTGAGATACAAGGTTGTTCATGCTACCAAAACGCCTGATAACTTTAGGGGCTTCATTTGCCGGAACGTGAATTATCTGCGCCACGTCCAGGTTAAAAGGGAAACCGTCTTTACTACGTACCGTAATAGTGCTCAGGTTTTTATCCAGGTTATGTGATTCACTGCGAGCATTAGCCCAGTTTAGCACCAGGTTTGTCGTAGGTACAGGTTCCAGCTTAGTTGTATATTTATTAATAGCGTATTTACCGGGGCCCAGTGGTTCCATCCATACACCGCGTTGGCCTTTAGCTACAATGTTACCGTGCTTAAAGCTTTCTCCGGTCATGTCTTCCCCTTCTTCCCCTATGTATGAAATTACTACTCCTACAGATCCTATAGGTACTTCGGTCATAGGTATTTGTTCTACCTGTACGCCCCAGGTGTTTAAGTAATAAGAACCTGCCAGTATAACCTGAGGCTGTAAACCCCTGTTACCGCCGTTTTCAAGAAACTGGTCAAAATCCTGGAAGTTATTATGACCTTCGGCAAACTTACCTGCGATTTGCCCTATGGGGATTGGTTCGCCATCAAGGGCGGTAACAATACCCACCATGTTTTCAAAGACCTTGGTCTGTTCGGCTATAACTACATCAAACAAATAGGTATTTATCCTATACGAACCTGTAGTAATAAAAGCCGTTTGCCTACCCTTTTGCCCGCCATTCTCCAAAAAAGCCACCGCATCCTGAAAGTTATCGCTTTCTACTTTGCGTGCCAGGATTCTACCTGTTGGTATTTCCTTACCGTCTTTACTGAGTATCAGGCCTATTTTTCCTTCGGGGATTATGGTAAACGGTGTCATGTCTATGCTGTACTGCCATATCCATTTCATCCAGTACAACCCGGGTGCCAACGTTTGCGCCTGGAAACCCGCTTCGCCACGTGTGGCTATTATACGCCCGTCGGGTAGGGAAGTATGCTCGCCAAAGAGCACAAATTTTTTGGTAACAAGTCCTATCCTGTCTTCAGGCACTATTACCATACCAAAGAACACACGGAGTACAAATTTGTACCCCACTACACATAAAATTACCAGCATTATCCACCAGTAATTACTTAAAGCTGTTGCCATTTTTATAAAGATTTATATGACAAATGTAGAGGGAAGGAATATCCCCGGATATGAAAATCGCAATTTTAACTAAAGGTGTTTTAAGGGCTAACAGGGTGCCTGAAATCAGCCTTTTTAAGGCCTGAAATTGACACGTGGTAAAATAATTTTGCAGAATGTCAGACATAGTTGGTTTTACTAAAAATACCCCTATTTATGGCTTTTTTAACATTTATGGTTTCTAAAACGTTTTCGCTGTCCTAATATTTTTTGTAGGAACGGTGAATATTTTGTAAGAAAAACGTCAGGTTTTTATGTTATGAGATAAAAATTTATGTTCAGGTATCTTTTTTTGACACAAAAAAAGCCTGCCCCTAGATAGGGAGCAGGCTGTTAAAAACTATCAATTATAAAAAGTTTGGGGCTTTAGCTGTTATTTTTTAATAAGTTTTGTTTGCAGGGTGTTATTAGTAGCATCGGTTACTTTAACAATGTATGCTCCTGATTGCAGTGCCGAAACATTTATAGTACTTTCTGATGCAGCCAATACCTGCTGCCCCTGAAGGTTATAAATTTTTATCTCCTTTATCAGTTGGTTCGCTGTAATCTTTATAACGTCTGTTGCAGGGTTAGGCAATAGCTGTACCATTAGTTTATTTACAATACCATTAGACAGCGTGCCTGTAGTAAAGTACGAATATAGGGAGTAACCTATCATCTGTCCGTTCGTGGCGCGCAGAGAGCAGTAGTAATCTGTGCCCGGTTGCAAATTGGTAATGGTATAAGTATTTGTAACAGCATTTCCGTTACTTCCCGGTACATTTACCTCTGTCTGGTCATTTTCATTAGTACCGTAAGACAAGATAACACTTGTTTCTCCAATACCCTGATTAAGCGAATACGTTACTGTTGCGGTAGTATCTGTAATATCTGATACGGTAACCGGATCTATATATATGTATACAGGTGCCGCAGTAGTTGTAAATGTGCCAATGTCTGAATAGCCTGTACCGTTTACCGAAGATGCTACTACTCTATAATAGTACAAAGTTTGCTCCGTTAGTCCGTATATTGAGGTGCCGGTGGTAAACTGTTGAGATACCGTAATCTCAGCAACATCTGTACGCTGGGTTAATTGATCTGGAGCTGTGCCATATTCAACGTAGTAGCTAACCGTTGTATTGGTATTCGGGGAAATGAAGTAGTTTATTGTAGCGCTTCCAAAGGTAATGCCGTTAACGTAAGTTATAGGTACCTCGGGCGCGCTAGAGTTAGTAGTTGTAAAACTGCCTACCGATGACGTAGTTGTTCCGCTGGCGTTTGTGGCCGAAACGGTATAGTAATAGGTGGTGTTAGCAGTAAGGCCGGTAATAGTAACGGTTTGCGGCGTATCTATATTACCGTTGGTAGGCTCACCAAGTACAATCCCAGTAAGTGCCGTAGGCGATGTTCCGTATCGTACCTCGCTGGTAGCAGTTTCATTCTGTGCGTTAACAGTGTAGGTTACCCCGGCACGGGTATTATTTATGTTTACACTGCTTATTGCAGATAATAGAGGCGGCGTTATAGCCTGTGTATTAAACATAACCGATTCAATTTCACTGGCGCTTAATACCCTGTTGTATATAAACATCTCGTCTATCATACCTATGTAGCCTTTCTGGGCGTGGAGATTACCGCTAGATGCAAGCCCGTTGCCTATAACAGCTTTTATAAATGGCTTTAGCATGCGCCCTGCCGAAGCTTGTATAGGCAGCCTGTTAGCATTTATCCACAGTGCAAGCGGTATATTATTTGCCGGGTCATACGTAATTGTTACATGTCGCCATGTAGCAGGTTCCGGGTAGGTGTATTGAGAGTCTACATTTATATAGCCGCCTGTAGTATTAATTTCTGCCTTAAGCGCACCCTGATAGCGGCAAAGGAAACTACCAAAAAGCTCTACTTGTGTACCATAGGTGTTTTGCGTATTCTGAGTGTCTTTATACCAGTAAGATATGGTTATGGGGGTGTTTGTACCAAATACATCGTTTAATGTAGTATTAATAAGTGCCTGGTCTCCGGAGAACAGAACGCCTTTTCCTATTTTTCCGCTATTTTCATATGTTGCAGAAGGCGTTTCTGTACCCGATGGCGGGGTAAAGTTGTGTTGCTGGTTATGACTGTTACCGTTTCCTTCAAATCCGTAATACCCAACAAGGCCATTTGTAGGTGCCTGGGCAAACAACAGTGATGAAGCAAAAAATGATAGACTTAGTAATGTTTTTTTCATATTACAGTGTGTTTTTTCAGCAAAATTAGTAGCGTATGGCCACCAGATTTTTGGTTATTTTACCAAAACCGCGTTTGGTTTTATTAAAATGCTAAAGGTGTAGGGAAATGATAAAATTGCGTAACTATTATTTATGAATGCAACTGTAATATTTTTTAAATCGGGCAGTCATTAAAAAAAAGCAACCATGAAATTAACACTTAAAAAGATAGCCAAGGTTATTCTAAAACTCACACTAAGTATTGTAGGTTTTGTTGTATTATACCTGCTTTCGGTGTTTTTACTGTATCGTATCCCCGTAAACCGTCATCCAAAAGAAGGCGGAACCATACCCGTGTATATTTTAACCAATGGCGTACATACTGATATTGTTGTACCACTTAAAAACAATATTAAAGATTGGACGGAGGAACTGAAATTCAGCCAAACCAAGGCAAACGACACCCTGGCGCAGTATGCTGCTTTCGGCTGGGGGGATAAAGGCTTTTACCTCTACACGCCGGAGTGGAGCGATCTTAAGGCAAGCACGGCATTTAAGGCAGCATTTTACCTGAGTACATCGGCTATGCACACCACGTTTTACCGAAACATAAAAGAGGGGACCGACTGTAAAAAAATGCTGGTAACGCCAGATGACTATCGTGCGCTGGTGCGATATATAGAAGATAGCTTTAATCCGGGTGCCGATGGTAATGTGCAATGGATTTCTGGCTACAGCTATGGAAAGCATGATGCATTTTACGAAGCCAAAGGACGTTACAGCCTTTTTTATACTTGTAATACCTGGGCTAACAGCGCCCTAAAAGCAGCGAACCAACGGGCTGCGCTATGGACTCCCTACGACAAAGGGATTTTCTATCACTACGATTGAGTAATAAAGTCATAAGGTCAAAAGTCAAAAGTCAAAAGTCTGAAACTATAAAATTTACGCATAGCTCTACTCGTAGCTTCAGTTTCTTGGCTTTATAACTTTCGACTTTACAACTTTTAACTAAACTTGGCAAAGTATTTGGTTTTCTGTTAGCATGATGAAGAGAACAAAACTTTACTCCGTTATTGTTACAGGGCTTATGGCACTGTGTTCGTATGGGCAGGACTTTGCCAAAGTAGATAATATTGTAAAAAGCTATCCTACAACATACAACAGCATGGACAGGCTGGCGTCGCGCATTAACAGCGACTTTAGCCGCGACGACGAAAAAGCACGGGCTATTTTTACCTGGATAGCACGTAACATCCGCTATGATAACAGCCCCGAGGCTCTTGGCGCAAAGCCTATAAAGTATTCTTACAGTACAGAGTCAGAACGGCTGGCAAAGGTAGCTGAGATAGAAAATGATTTGGCTTCGCGTACGCTTCGGTCTAAAAAAGCGGTATGCCACGGCTACGCTATGCTGTATAAAATAGTAGCCGCTAAAACAGGATTAGAAAGTACAGTAATTTACGGCACTGCCAAGATACGGCCTCAGGATATAGGCAAAAGTCCCGATGCAGGAAACCATGCCTGGAATGCTGTAAAACTCAACGGTCAATTGAAGCTGCTGGATGTTACCTGGGGAGCAGGAGGTATGACTGGCGGCAGCAGTGCTTTTAATATAAGCTTTGACGATAAATATTTTTTAACCAGCCCGGAAGTATTTTTCCTGAACCATTATCCTACAGATAAAAAATGGTTGCTGACTGATAAAAGCCCGTCTGATTTTGCGGCGCTTCCGTTGTATTATGATTTGGGTTACGAACTGGTTTCCCCTGACTTTGGCATGATAAAAACTAATGGCAGCGGCCTGGTGCCCTTTCGTATAAAAGGTATTAAACCTACAGATGAGGTTGCGTATCAGTTTACATCGGGCAGGTTTTCTAAAAAAGTGACCCCGGTAATTAAAAACGGCATTGCAGAGTTTGGTGTTTTATTTGACGCCACTGCCCGCGGAACACTCACTATTTTTGTAAATAAAACTTCTATTGCAGCGTATAACGTAGCACGTTAATAATAAAATCAGGTTGTAGCCGGGAAAGCGAATGTTTTCCGGGCTACGGATTTTTATATTTTTTGCAGATGGTGTATATTAGCACAAAATACGCAAATTACCCCTATGTCAGAACAAAATCAGTATACGGAAGAAAATATACGGTCGCTGGACTGGAATGAACATATCCGCATAAGGCCGGGTATGTACATCGGTAAGTTAGGAGACGGATCATCGCCGGATGATGGTATTTACATTCTGCTGAAAGAAGTACTGGATAACTCCATAGACGAGTTTGTAATGGGTACCGGTAAAACCATAGAAGTTACCATACGCGATAAAACTGTTACCATACGTGATTACGGGCGGGGTATTCCGCTGGGTAAGGTGGTAGATGTGGTAAGCAAAATGAATACCGGGGGTAAGTATGACTCTAAAGCGTTTAAAAAATCGGTAGGTTTAAATGGGGTAGGTACCAAGGCAGTAAACGCCTTGTCTACGTTTTTCAGGGTAGAATCTGTGCGTGATAACCAGCTAAAAGCGGCTGATTTCTCTGCCGGTATACTTACAAACGAGGAGCCGCTGGTAGAAACCACGCGCCGCAGGGGAACAAAAGTGCAGTTTATAGCCGATGAAACCATTTTTAAAAATTATAAATACCGTAATGAGTATGTAGTAAAAATGCTGAAAAATTACTGCTACCTGAATACGGGTTTAACCATAATTTATAACGGCGAAAAATACTATAGCGATAACGGTCTTAAAGACCTTCTTTCTGAAAACATACAGGAAGAAGACCGCATATACGATATTATCCATCTTAAGGATGCGGATATAGAAATTGCTATGACGCATAGTAAAACCCAGTATAGCGAGGAGTATTACTCGTTTGTTAACGGGCAAAACACCACGCAGGGTGGTACACACCTTGCGGCGTATCGTGAAGCTTTAGTGCGTACCATAAAAGAGTTTTACAACAAAAACTTTGAAGCCGCAGATATAAGGAAATCCATAGTTAGTGCCATAAGTGTAAAAGTAGAGGAGCCGGTTTTTGAATCACAGACTAAAACCAAACTGGGTTCTACAGATATGGGGCCTAACCTACCTACTGTACGTACTTTTGTAAACGACTTTGTAAAAAACAAACTCGACAACTTTTTACACCGTAATCCTGAAACTGCCGATGCGCTGTTAAAAAAAATATTGCAGGCCGAGCGTGAGCGTAAAGAGCTTTCGGGTATACGGAAACTGGCGCGCGACAGGGCAAAAAAGGCAAGCCTGCACAACAAAAAGCTGCGCGACTGCCGTGTACACCTTACAGATGTAAAAAACCCGCGAAGCCTGGAAAGTACCTTGTTTATTACAGAGGGGGATTCGGCGTCAGGGTCTATAACTAAATCACGAGATGTAAATACTCAGGCAGTATTTAGCCTTAGGGGTAAGCCTTTAAATTCGTATGGTATGAGTAAGAAAATCGTGTACGAAAATGAGGAGTTTAACCTGCTTCAGGCCGCGCTGGACATAGAGGAGGAAATGGGTAACCTGCGTTACAACAATATTGTAATTGCTACCGATGCCGACGTAGATGGTATGCACATCCGCCTGCTGCTTATTACGTTTTTCCTTCAGTTTTTCCCTGAGCTTATTAAAGAGAATCACCTGTACATATTGCAAACACCACTTTTTAGGGTGCGTAATAAAAAAGAAACAATTTACTGCTACAGCGATGAAGAGCGCCGTGCTGCCATAGAAAAACTTAAAGGGAAGCCTGAAATAACCCGATTCAAAGGTTTGGGCGAAATTTCACCTGATGAGTTTAAGCACTTTATAGGTCAGGATATACGCTTAGACCCTGTACTAATGGACAATGCTACATCTATACAAAACCTTCTGGAGTTTTATATGGGTAAAAACACACCGGACAGGCAGGAATTTATTATCAATAACCTTAAGGTAGAAATTGATATGGCTGAAGCCTAGTGCAACTATATTAACAACATTATCAGATAAAAAAGTGGTGACTTCCATATGAGGAAATCACCACTTTTATTTTATTATCTACTGCGTAGGATGCTGCTATTTTTTATCCAATATCCGTTTAACTTCTTTTAGCAGCAGCGGATAGCCAGGAACCACCATATCATGTCCGTAACCCTGTAATTCATAGTGTTGGGTTTGTGTATGTCCGTTTAGTTTCATCATACGGGCCATGTAGGCATTTTCTTCGCATCGACCTAAAAGTTCTAACTCTTTGTCACCGGTTATAAGTAGTAGTGGCGGTGCATCGCCCCTAACATGGTACAGCGGAGCATATTCATCTACAACCGGCTGTTTTTCAGGAATCCCTTTCTCTTTTCGTACGGTAAAATGTGTTATACATTGCGGACTAAAAGGTATTAATCCCGCGATTTTGTTAGCATCTATGTTATACTTTGCGAGCCATTTTTTATCCAGCCCTACCATAAGGTTGAGGTAGCCGCCCGCAGAGTGCCCCGAAAGGAAAATTTTAGTTGCGTCGCCACCATATTTTTCTATGTTGTTAAACGTCCAGGCTACCGCTGCAGCCGCATCTTCTATGTAAGCGGGTGCTTTAACGTTAGGGCTTAGCCTGTATCCCACACCTATAATGGCGTAGCCTTTCTCTTTTAGCTCTTGCGGTATTTCTTTATTTCCTCCGGTAATGCCACCGCCGTGAAACCACAGTATGGTAGCGAAAGCCTTTTTGTTTGTGGGGTAATACACATCAACCACACAGCGTTCGGCTTTGTAGGTGTTATTTTTATAGTCCTGCTCAGGATAGTACCTAATGTTTGTTTTTAAATCATACGTAGTATGCTGAGCAAATACCGCTACCGAAAAAAACAGTAGCACAAAAAGTGTAATGTACTTCTTCATTTTAAAAGGATGTTTGAGGAATGCCTAAAGGTACGCTTTTCCTGAACTGTCTACACGTTCCAGCCCGGCTAATATTTGAAGCACAGCTCCTGTGTCGGTTACCCTGTATTTTGCAGCCGTGTTACCGGTTCCTATCTTAATCGAAAACTCGTTTTCTGCACTTAGCTGCTCAAACATATCCTCATCAGTACGGTCATCGCCAAAAGCAATAGCTAAGTCATAGTTTCCGGTTAAAATGCTGTTTCGGCAGGTAGTACCTTTGTTGGCCATATAGTGTTTTACCTCTATAACTTTTTTACCGTCTATAATTTGTACAGGTTCATTGTACAGATTATTTTTAAGTAGTGTAAGCAGCTCTCGTGAGGTAAGAAAACCTAGTTTTTCGTCAACGTTACGGTAATGCCATGCTACACCGAACTCTTTTTCTTCAATAAAACTTTCCGAGTTGCGGTCGGTATACTCCTCCATAATACTTATAACACGTGGTTTCCAGCTGTTATTACCCGAAATTACAGGTTCCCATACCTGGCGTTTTATCCAACCGCCGTGCTCGGCTACAAGCCCTACACCGGTGTCGCCTAATTGTTGTTCCAGGAAATTACGATCCCTGCCGCTAATTACCCACACCTCGTTACATGGGTCCGCTGCCAGATTTTTCAGTAATAATTTCACTTTTTCAGAAGGCACGGCAAGTTCTGGCTTAGGTTGCAGTTGTACTAACGTACCATCGTAGTCCAGCAGTAGTAAACGTTTTTCTGCTTTTTCAAATTTTTGAAGCAGTACATTCAGGGTATCGCCGATAAGCGGTAACGATTTGTTGTCTGTAGCCTGCATTTCCTGCGCATCGCTTAAAAAGCGGGAGGCCCACACAAATACATCATGCTTTTTAAGGTAGTGCTGCATGCGTTCCATTCGTTGGCCCTGTTCTTGTTCTGGCATGGTAAGTGCTTGTTGTATACGCTCTGCCGTATGCTCTGTATCAAATGGATTTATGGTTATGGCATGTTGTAATTCTTTATACGCACCCGCCATAACGCTTAACAGCAGCACCCCTCGTTTGTCTTTTCTGGAGGCTACGTATTCTTTAGCCACTAAGTTCATCCCATCCCGCACGGGCGAAATCAATGCTACATCTGCACTGTTATACAATGCTATAAGTCGGTCAAAGTCTACCGCCTGGTATTGGTATACTACAGGGCTCCATTTATAATTACCTAATGCGCCGTTTATGCGTCCTACGTTTAGCTCTATGATGCGTTTACGTTCGCCATACTTTCCTATTTCTTCACGTGATGGCACAATGACCAGCAGGAACACTACTTTCTCTTTCCACTCCGGATATTTTTTCAGGAATGCCTCAAACGCGTTCAGCCGGTTATTAATCCCCTTAGAATAGTCCAGTCGGTCTACCGAAAAAATTATCTTTTTGTCAGGGTATAACGCGGTTATTTCATCTCTTAGTTTAACTACTTCAGGTTTATCATACGCATCATTAAATTTATCAAAGTCAATGCTTATAGGGTATGAGCCTATTTTTGTACGGTGGGTTTCCTGCGAAAAGATAAAACCGTTTTGATTATAACCTAATAGTTTCTCTACACACTCTGTAAAATGAATGGCATTATCCCAGGTGTGGAAGCCCGCCAGGTTTGCCCCGAGTACACCCTCCAGTATGTAGCGTTTTACCTTGTTTGGCAGTATCCTGAATATTTCGAAGTTAGGGAAGGGGATATGCAGGAAGAATCCTATTGTAGCATCAGGATGCTGCTCACGTATCAATTTTGGCAATCCCATAAAATGGTAGTCATGTATCCATATTATGTCACCCGGTTCATAGATGGCGTTTACCTTATAGGCCACCACTTCATTAGCGGTTTTGTAATCTTCAAAAGCCTCCGCATTATACTCCATAAACGAAGGGAAGTAGTGGAACAACGACCACAATACCGAATTGCTGAAAACATGGTAAAAGTTTTTATTCAGCTTTTTGTCTAAAAAAACGGGTTCTATTTCAAATGTTTTTGGGAAGCTGTTTTTATACGCATCCCAAATATTTTTCTCAAAATCGGCAACGCCTACCCATGTAAGTTCCTTATTACTTTTATCAGAATAAGAGCGTATGGCTGTGGCCAGTCCTCCTGCCGACGGTGTTATGGTAGTTTTCCGGTTTTGTTTTTTTATCGAAAGCGGTAATCTGTAAGACACAGTAATAATTTTCATGGGTGTTTTTTTTACTGCCGGAGTATTGTTCCGGTATTATTTTTTTAAAGTTACAAACCCATTACCGTAACCATGGTTTAATATGTGTTACTTAACATTACTTTATAAAAAAAGCCCTGCATTAGCAGAGCTTTTAAAATTATATTAGTAAGAAAATTTACTAAGGCCTGTTGATATAAACCCATCCGGTTTTTGATTCCGTTGCGGTTTTAACCATATAGAAATACGTACCTGTAGGTAGCTCGTCTCCGTTGTCGGTTTGCCCGTGCCACTCGTTGGTGTAATTCGTTTTATGATATACTTCCAGTCCGTAACGGTTAAATATGGTAAGTTTTTCTACATTAAAACCGGCAAGATCAAACTCATCGTTACGGTTGTCACCATTTGGCGATATACCTCTTGGTATGTCGCAGGCAGTACCGGTAGCCTCAAAGTTGTAAGAAGCTGTACAACCTTGTGCTGTAGTGATGGTAAGTTGTAGTGTAATAGGGAAAACAGTAATGTTGTTATCATTAGCATATTTTGTAACATCAAACTCAGGGCCATCTGTAGAAACAGTAGCACCGTTTGCGGTTTTCCACTGGTAGTTAAGCGTGTTGAAATCAAATGCACCTTCAGAAGTTAGTTCAAACATAAAATGCCTGCCTGCGGTAGAAGTTGCACATCCCTCAAACGTTCCAAATACTGGCAGTGCCGGTGCCGGTGCAATAGTTATGTTACCTGTAGTGTTAGTACATCCCAGAGCATTTTTAACTGTTACCTCGTAGTTTCCGGCATTAAGGCCACTAAATACAGGGTTAGTAGTAAAAGCACCTCCGTTAAGACTGTATTCCAGTCCGGCTACTGGGGTTACATTAATGGTAGCAGTATCGTTAGCACAGTTTATAGTGCTAACATTATACACAGGTACAGCCGGGCCCGGAGTAGCAGGAGCAATAGTAACCGGTGTGCTATTTGTACAGCCAGCCGCATTGCGCACTGTAATTGTATAGGTATTTGCAGATAAGTTACTAAATACGTTATTGCTGCTAAAGTTAGTTCCGTCTATGCTGTATTCCAGCCCTGCAACAGCGTCAACCGTAATTGTAGCAGTAGCAACTGCGCAAGAAAGGGTAGTAGCAGTATAGGTTGGTGTTGCCGGAGTTGATGGGCCTAGAGTAATTGTTACAGGAACACTGTTTGTACATCCTGCCGCGTTTCGCACTGTAATGGTGTAAGTATTTGCAGCAAGTCCGCTAAATACATTGTTGTTGCCAAAATTAATACCATCAATGCTGTATTCAAGTCCTGCAACAGG
>JAAXJD010000121.1:0-3426 GCA_012270005.1 Flavobacterium sp.
AAAGCCAGATCAAAAAACAAAAGCCACAGCAAGGCGATCAAGTATTGATCCTTGGGGGTGAAAACTACCGTATAGGTATGGGTGGTGCCGCGGTATCATCTGCCGATACGGGTGCGTTTGCTTCGGGTATTGAGCTTAACGCCGTACAACGTAGCAACCCTGAAATGCAAAAACGTGCTGCCAATGCTGTTCGCGGCTTGGTAGAAAGCGATACCAACCCTATAGTGTCTATCCACGATCACGGTGCGGGCGGGCACCTAAACTGTCTTTCTGAGCTTGTAGAGGAAACCGGTGGACTTATAGACCATGATAAACTGCCTGTAGGCGACCCTACCCTTTCTGCCAAAGAAATCATTGGCAACGAAAGCCAGGAGCGTATGGGGCTTGTTATTGGCCAAAAAGACATTGACACCCTGCAACGCATAGCCGACCGCGAGCGTAGCCCTATGTACACCGTAGGCGACGTTACCGGCGACCATCGCTTTACCTTTAAGAGTGCTACCACAGGTGCCAAGCCTATGGACTTTGCCCTTGAGGATATGTTTGGCTCATCGCCAAAAACCATCATGACAGACAAAACGGTTGCTGCCAACTACAGCGGCCTTGAATATACCCAGGAAAACATACACACCTACCTTAACCAGGTGCTTCAGCTTGAGGCCGTGGCCTGTAAAGACTGGCTTACCAATAAGGTAGACCGTTGCGTAGGCGGACGCGTAGCCAAGCAGCAATGTGCAGGGCCAATCCAACTTCCGCTAAACAACGTGGGGGTTATGGCACTTGACTTTGCCGGGAAAGAAGGTATTGCCACCACTATAGGTCATTCGCCGGTATCGGCACTGGTAGACCCAGCTGCGGCAAGCCGTACTGCTATTGCAGAATCATTAAGTAACATTGTTTTTGCTCCGCTTAAGGACGGCCTGAAAAGCGTATCGCTTTCGGCTAACTGGATGTGGGCGTGTAAAAACGAAGGTGAAGATGCAAGGCTTTATGAAGCTGTAGAGGCTTGTTCAGACTTTGCTATAGAACTGGGCATCAACATACCAACAGGTAAGGATTCGCTTTCTATGAAGCAGAAATACCCTGATGGCGATGTGATTGCTCCGGGTACAGTAATCATCTCGGCTGCAGGTAACTGTAACGATATTACTAAAGTGGTAGAGCCGGTACTAAAACGTAACGGTGGCAGTATTTACTACATCAACCTGAGCAACGACGGCTTTAAACTGGGTGGATCATCTTTTGCACAGATACTAAACAAAGTGGGTACCGAAGTACCAACAATTACTGATGCTGCCAACTTTAAGTCGGCTTTCAATACCATTCAGGATTTAATAAAGAACGGCAAAATAGCTGCCGGGCACGATATAGGTAGCGGTGGCCTTATTACCACCCTGCTGGAAATGAGCTTTGCCGAAGTAAACCTTGGCGCTGCTTACGACCTTACCAACCTTGAGCAGGCGGATACTGTAAAAGTACTATTTGCTGAAAACATAGGCCTTGTTATACAGGCAGATGCTTCCATCGAAGCACAGCTTGCCGCTAACGGGGTTAACTTTACCAAGATAGGCGAAGTGAAGGAAGGCGCTGTGGTAATCGTGAAAAACGGTGCCGCCGAACTTACCTTTAACATTGCCGAAACCCGCGATACATGGTACAAAACATCGTACCTACTGGACCGCAAACAAACGGCTAACGATAAAGCGACCGAGCGTTACAACAACTATAAAGTACAACCGCTTAGCTACAACTTCCCGGCGCAGTTTACCGGTAAGAAAGTTGCCATAGACAGCAGCAAACCAAGGCCAAAGGCAGCCATTATCCGCGAAAAAGGTAGTAACTCTGAGCGTGAAATGGCAAACGCCATGTACCTTGCAGGCTTTGATGTAAAAGACGTGCATATGACCGACCTAATATCAGGCCGTGAAACCCTTGAAGATATACAGTTTATAGGTGCTGTGGGTGGTTTCTCTAACTCAGATGTACTGGGTTCGGCTAAGGGCTGGGCAGGTGCATTCCTATATAACGAGAAGGCTAAAACCGCACTTGAAAACTTCTTTAAGCGCGAAGACACCCTATCGTTAGGTATATGTAACGGTTGCCAGCTGTTTATAGAACTTGGCCTGATTAACCCTGACCACGAAAACAAACCAAAGATGCTGCACAACGACAGCCACAAGCACGAAAGCGGCTTTACATCGGTTACGGTGCAGGAAAACACATCGGTAATGCTTAGTACGCTTGCGGGCAGCACACTGGGTGTGTGGATTAGCCACGGAGAGGGTAAATTCAGCCTGCCGTACAGCGAAGACCAGTACAATGTAGTAGCTAAGTATGCTTACGAGGGCTACCCTGCTAACCCTAACGGTTCGGCGTATAACGTAGCCATGATGGCAAGCAACGACGGCCGCCACCTGGTTATGATGCCGCACATAGAGCGCTCTATGTTCCAGTGGAACTGGGCGTACTACCCGGAAGGCCGCCAGGATGAAGTTACACCTTGGCACGAAGCGTTTGTTAACGCACGCCTTTGGATAGAACAACGTTAATTTGTGGATTTGTTTATTCGTTAATTCGGAAAAGACAGAAGACGTAAGATAATAGATGATAGACGCCTCCAGGGATGGGGGCGTTTTTTTTGGTATATTTGGTTGATAAAATGTTGATATTTAAATTGTCCTCAAATGACACAGAAACTTAAGAAAACCAGCACATTATTTCATTCCACAAAGAAGTATGAGCATTTAAAAAATATTCTGAAAGAATCAGGCTTTAAGGCTAGTTACGCAGATGAAAAAATTGAAAGTCATGAAGTCAAAATTTTGATGGTTTCTTTTAGTAACGTGGCATTATTTGAGGCAAAAAGCCAAATTAACTATGGAGAATATGCACTTGGTTTAACGAAAGAATGGGGTATCAAAAATGAATTAGAACCAGTTATATACACTTATGAAAACAGTATAACTGGAAATACATTTATGGAAAATGTTCACATAAGTGGAACAATAGCAACTCTATACCCGCATACTGCAGATTGCAGAATGTTACTTGACAATTCAATCAACAATTTACAATATTTAAAACAGTACATTGTAAAGAAACGCAACGGCAAAGAATTTATTGCCTATAATGACCGTGAGTGGAGATATGTTCATAAACATGATAAATACAACTCATTAATATTTAAAGACAATTTTCTAAATGGAAATCCGAATCCTGATTATAAAAAACATGAACCTTTTATTAAGCCTTACACTAATATTGTTCTTAATTTTGATTTAGAAGATATTAAATTTATTATAATCAAAAATAAAAATCAAAAGAAAACCATTGTTGCTATATTATCTAAGCGATTTTCAAAAGAAAAAGTATTTAATCAAATAATTAATTGAGAATTAGATATACTTTCTAGGGATACTATCTGGA
>JAAXJD010000121.1:3436-8660 GCA_012270005.1 Flavobacterium sp.
ATATATATCCCCTCGCTCGCATAGATTTGCAATTCTTTCGAAACCAATAAGATAATCATTCATTTTAAATTCTTCAAAACACTTTAAAAGCTTCATCGGAGCGAGATAATTGTAGAATAAACAGTCCACATACCAGCGAGTTCCATAGGAACGGCGTATAATCATAAAAATATATCGCTCCTCCGGAGCTTATACTGACCTTGAATAACCATTTGCAACAAATATTACACCCCTACGGGATTTACTCAAATAGACACGATTGACCCGATTTACAATCAGCAAAAAGAGCTAAATGCCGTAATCAGATATTATCAAACAATTAAAGCTCACAGAGGGACGTGTATATGCGTAGCAGGTATTGAAAAAACGAGCCTAAATCTTCACATTTAACATTATCAGATAAAGTTTTACACGTGAAATATCATATTTTTACCGCTAAACCAATATATCCCAATAATGAAATTTTTCAGCTTGGCAGCCATTAATGCGGGGCTCGCTGTCTGCATATCTTGCAGCAGCGACAAACCCGATAATACCAACCACTACCTTCAAGAAATGACCGGGCGTTACAGGTTATCAGAAATTTATACTGATGAGCCTGTAGATATAGACCTTAACGGCACTTATAATACCGACCTTACGCAGGAAATATGTATGGCTGTATGGCCCTTTGAGTTTCTTACAGCAGAAATAACAAACAACTATTATACACGGGTAAGTTATAATGTACCGGTATATAGCCTTCCTGAAGTATATCCTGCCGAACCGTGTTTTGCCACAGCATCTACAGGCTACTACCTAGATGTAAGCAAATCAAATGGCGCTGTTACCATTACCGAACGTCCTGATAATTTAGAACAGGAACGAGGAACATTGCAAAACATTAGTTATAACAATGATACCCTACACCTGATAATTAGCAGGGAATTTATAACTGCTGACGGATGGAAACCATTTGTTTTACATATGGTTTACAAGAAAGACCCAAGTTTAAATTAATACAAAAGGCTGCCCAAGGGCAGCCTTTACTTTATAACTAAATTCAAAATTAGTTATGTAGTATCTTTTGAGTAATTGCACCGGTAGCTGTTGTTACCTTTACCATGTAAATCCCCGTGGCTATATTGCTTAAATCCAGCGTGGTTGTTGGCTGTTTTGGAGTGGTTTGCAGCAATAACTTGCCAAAAACATCGTATACGCTAACGCTTTCTATAACAGCAGTGCTCTTTATATTAAGTTGGCTCCCCGCCGGGTTAGGGTACAGCACTATGCCCTGCCCTTTCGTTACGTTAGCCGTGGCAAGTGCCGATTCTGCTTCAAGCGACCAGTTTTGCCCCAAGCTGTTGTCTAGGGTGGTATCGGCTAAGTTCAGGTAAAAACCACTGCCATCGGCATCCGGCCAGGGAGCTTCATCGTCGTATTGCACGGCATCTATAACATTGCCCATACCATCGGCAAGTACCAGGTTTTGTGTGTTGTTTGATAAATCCCGCTGAAACTCTCCAAACGGCGCAAACCCAAAACGCTGCTGAAACACCGCTGTATTATTGGCTATATAAGCCACAGCACCTGCCTCTAGGGTACTGTTTGCAGGAAACTGGTAGGACACCCCAAGCTCCCTTAGGTATACCCCGGTAAGGTTTACGGTAGTAGCGCCGGTATTTTTTATGCGTATAAATTCTAAATCTTCAGACACGGTAAACTGGCTATCGGTAGCCGGGTGGTAACTAATACCATTTATTACCAAAGATGGCAACACAGGATTATCGCACGCGCTATGACTACCTATATGGCTAGTAATCCAGGAAATACGGGTTTGTATCCAGGATTTCATGTTGTTAACCTCGCCATGCCAGTTAGGCACTGTACCCCACGCCTGCTGTTCCCTTTGGGCAGCTTCGCCTATAAGGGCTGTGGTATTGTTTATTAGGGTTTCAATGGCTGCGTAACTTAGCGGAGCACCAGTTGCGGTAACCTGGTTCCAGCGGCGCGACAGGTAACAACGAAAGGTGCTGCTGTTGTACAAGTCCAACCAGAATTTAGACCCGGTGTTATCCCAATTATCAAATTGCCACACATCAGTAAAGCTGCGGTTTAAGCCATACATAAACAGGTCATTGCCAAACGTAAGGTTAAAATCCCATATAGGCCCGGCGCGGAGTTTGCCGCCAATATCTTTATGGAAGTAAGTACTAATCTGGTAGCCGTCTACGTTAGAAGCCAGCTCGTTCATAACCATAAAATCTACAAACGTAGGTATGTCTATAACCGACGGATAACCTGTAGCAAGATCTGTATTGTTGCTTCGCGATGTACCCGAAAGCGTGTTAAACTGCTGGTAAATGTAGTTGTTTTGCGTTACGGTAACGTCTTCCGGTTTAGGCAATTCATGTATGTAATCGGTTGTACCGTTGTACGATGACATGGTCCACGCCACGGGATCTCCCCCGGTGGTTTTATCGGCCTTTGTAATGTAACCGCCCGTAAGCGCCACCCCCGAAGCCGCTGCTGGGTCTATCTTTTGTATGTTTATGCGGTTGCTGTCGTCTTTAAGCTTCTCCTGTATTATGTAAAGCCCTTTGTACACACCGTTTATAATAACTTCGCAGTATTGTGTACGTGTGGTGTAATACCCCATAGCACGCGAAAGGTTGTACGCTATATAATCCCGCATTAACGATGGATCGAATGCCAAACCGTTTAGTATCCAGTCTTTTTCTTTCGGCATACCCATTATGCTTACGCTTTTCTTGGTGGTATTGTCGTTCTCATAAGTCGTCCAGCTGTATTGCTTTTTAGGCAAATCCTGAGACGACGAGCCACGTATTTCTATCTTAATACGCCCGTTATAGTTAAGGTAACCCGATGTGTTTTGGTCGCTAACATAGTTAGTAGTGCCATCGGTATGGTAAATTATTTTCATGCCGGCGGCAATCTTAGGCTCGTCGGGTATTTCCATAGGCTGCCCTGTGTTTGGGTCAACATCGGTACTGATAATTACAATGGGTAAGTTACTCTGGGTAAAGTTAACGGCGTTTTGTGCCAGGGTTTTTATCCCGGTACAGCAAAACAGCAATAACAATAACGCCTTAAATGAGATAGGTAGTTTGTGTTTCATGGAAAGGTATTCTGTTTAAACAAATATAACGTTAATTTAATGTAAACAAAATACACATTAGCCATCATACTGATTTATAACAAAATATAAAGAATCTTACCAAAAAATAAACGGAGCCACCGAAAATGGCAGCTCCGTTCCTATTCAAAAGATATAAAAGATACAAAGATTATTTGCTCAGGTACATTTTCCTGCGGCTGTATAGCTCGTAGAACTGGTCATCTTTAAGGTCGTCTATAAACAGGATGCTTTCTCCTGTAGACTTCATTTCAGGACCCAGTTTCTTATTAACACCCGGGAACTTGTTAAACGAGAACACCGGTTGCTTTATAGCAAAGCCTTTTAGCTGAGGGTTAAATGTAAAATCTTTCAGCTTCTTTTCGCCCAGCATCACTTTGGTTGCAAAGTTTACATAAGGCTCTCCGTATGCCTTGGCAATAAACGGTACAGTACGGCTTGCCCTTGGGTTAGCTTCAATAATGTATACCGTATCATCTTTAATGGCAAACTGTATGTTTATAAGGCCTACCGTTTTTAGCGCAAGGGCTATTTTTTTTGTATGGTCTTTAATCTGCTGCATTACAAACTCTCCCAGGTTAAACGGTGGCAGCGTAGCATTACTGTCGCCACTGTGTACACCACACGGCTCTATGTGCTCCATGATACCGATGATGTATACATCTTCGCCATCGCATATAGCATCAGCTTCGGCTTCAATGGCACCATCAAGATAGTGGTCTAAAAGCAACTTGTTACCCGGTATGCTCTTAAGCAGGTCTATAACGTGCTCCTCCAGCTCCTGCTTGTTGATAACAATTTTCATCCCCTGGCCACCCAATACATAACTTGGCCTTACCAGTAGCGGAAAATCAAGCGTTTCGGCAAGCTGGCTGGCTTCTTCGGCACTTTCTGCCACACCAAACCTTGGGAAAGGAATTTCCAGCTCGGTAAGCAGGTCAGAGAAGCGGCCACGGTCTTCGGCAAGATCCAGTGCGTCAAAGCTGGTACCAATGATTTTTATGCCGTAGCGATCCAGTTTTTCGGCAAGCTTAAGGGCGGTTTGCCCACCAAGCTGCACTATAACACCTTCAGGCTTTTCATGGCGGATGATGTCGTATATATGTTCCCAGAATACCGGTTCAAAGTACAGCTTGTGTGCCGTATCAAAATCGGTAGATACCGTTTCCGGGTTACAGTTTATCATTATGGTTTCGTAACCGCATTCGGCTGCAGCCAGTACACCGTGTACGCACGAGTAGTCAAACTCTATACCCTGGCCTATACGGTTTGGCCCTGAGCCTAAAACAATTACTTTTTTCTTGTCGGTTACCACACTTTCGTTATGTACGTAGCGGGTACCATCCGGCCTTTCTATTTCAGCCTCGAATGTTGAGTAGTAGTACGGCGTTTTAGCGGTAAACTCTGCAGCGCAGGTATCTACCAGCTTGTACACACGTTTTACACCAAGCTCATCGCGCTTGTTGTATACCTCGCTCTCTTTACAGCCCAGCATGTGTGCCAGCTGCCTGTCGGCGAAGCCTTTTTGTTTCGCCTCAAGAAGCAAATCTTTCGGAAGCGTATCTATAGTATAGTTAGAAATTTCTTTTTCAAGAAGATAAAGCTCCTCGTATTGCTTAAGGAACCACATATCTATCTGAGTAATTTCGTGAATACGGCTTAACGGAATACCCATTTGTATGGCATCATAAATCACAAATACACGATCCCAGCTGGCATGTGTAAGCTTATCAATGATTTGCTCATAGTTTGTATAGCCTTTTCCATCTGCACCCAGCCCATTACGCTTAATTTCAAGCGATTGTGTAGCCTTGTGCAGGGCCTCCTGAAACGATCGGCCTATACCCATAACCTCCCCTACTGATTTCATTTGCAGGCCAAGGGTACGGTCTGCACCTTCAAACTTGTCAAAGTTCCAACGCGGTATTTTTACAATTACATAGTCCAGCGTAGGCTCAAACAAAGCCGATGTAGACTTGGTAATCTGGTTTTGCAGTTCATCAAGCGTATAGCCAAGTGCCAGTTTAGCAGCAATTTTAGCAATCGGGTAGCCAGTAGATTTAGAATCCAGTGCCGACTAGCGCGATA
>JAAXJD010000121.1:8670-17441 GCA_012270005.1 Flavobacterium sp.
ACAATGTCTTCTTTTTCGTCCGGGCTTAGGGCAAACTGCACGTTACACCCTCCGTCAAAGTTACCTATGCGGCTCATCATTTTAATAGCCATATCCCTCATTTTCTGGAATGTGGCATCGCTAAGCGTCATGGCAGGTGCTACGGTAATACTGTCTCCGGTATGGATACCCATAGGGTCCATATTTTCTATAGAACAGATAATAACTACGTTATCGTTTTTATCCCTAAGCAGCTCCAGCTCGTATTCTTTCCAGCCGAAAAGCGCCTTATCTATAAGCACTTCGTGTATTGGCGAAGCTTCAAGGCCACGTGTAAGCAGCTCATCAAAATCTTCTTTTTTATGTACAAAAGCAGCGCCTGTACCACCCAGCGTAAACGAAGGGCGTATTACCAGCGGAAAGCCAAACTCCTGTGCTATTTCTTTACCCTTAAGGAAAGAGTTGGCTGTTTTAGCCGGTGCAGCAGGTATTTCAATTTTCTCAAGCAGTTGTTTAAACTGCTCACGGTCTTCGGTAACGTTTATGGCATTTACATCAACCCCTATAAGGCGCACGTTAAAATCCTGCCATATCCCCTTATCTTCAGCCTCAAGGCAAAGGTTAAGTGCGGTTTGCCCGCCCATGGTAGGCAGTACGGCATCAATATTTGGGTGAGCCTTTAAAATCTCTATGATTGATTTTGTGTTAAGCGGCTTCAGGTAGATATGATCGGCCATAGAAGGGTCGGTCATAATGGTAGCCGGGTTAGAGTTAATAAGGATAACTTCTATCCCTTCCTCCTTTAGGGAACGTGCGGCCTGTGAGCCCGAGTAGTCAAATTCGCAGGCCTGGCCTATGATAATGGGGCCAGAACCTATAATCAGTACAGATTTAATGGAATTGTCTTTTGGCATTGTGTGTTGTAGTGTTGTGTTTAGTATTAGCCTGAGGCTGTGCAAAATTACGTAATAATAAGCTTAAGTGTAACTGCCAAAATTACTTTAACAATAAAGTTTTAAGCAGTTTAGGGCACAAAAGGGTATAAAAAAAGGCGTTACCAAAAATAAGTAACACCTTTATGTATGTTTTGTACAAACATTATTTCTTATGTCTTGGTTCGCTAGACACAGTTAGTTTGTGACGGCCTTTAGCCCTTCTGCGAGCAAGCACTTTTCTACCGTTGGCTGAAGCCATTCTCTCCATAAAACCGTGCTTGTTTCTTCTTTTTCTTTGTGATGGTTGAAAAGTTCTCTTACTCATTGCTTTTGTATCTTTAAATCTTTATGAATATCTTTAAATCGGGACTTGAAATCCTTTTTCCAAAACCGAGTGCAAATATACAAAGGTTTTTTTTTCTCACAAGTGCTTTTATAAAAATTATTTAAAACCAAATTTGCTACATTTGCAACCGCAAATTTAAACATACTATATATAATATGTTCAATAAAAATATAAAGCTGGTGCTTGCAGTAGCAATACTGGCAGTAGCCGTGTGGCAATTTACAGAAAATAACATAGGAAACGGCATTTTTCTTATACTTATAGCAGCACTTGTTGTACTTACCTATTTTAAAAACGAGGTAATAATAATGGCGTTCTTTAAACTTAGGAAACAAGACATGGAAGGTGCCGACAGGATTCTTAATAAGATTAAAGACCCGGCAGGTGCGCTGGTACCCAAACAGGAAGGCTACTACAACTACCTTAAAGGCATTATAACCAGCCAGACCAACCTTAATGCAGCCGAGAAATACTTACGCCGTGCCGTAGAGCTTGGCCTTAACATGCCCGAAGACCTGGCTATGGCGAAATTGCAGCTTGCAGGCATTGCCATAACTAAAAACAGGAAGGTAGAAGCCGAAAAGTTATTGGCTGAAGCCAAAAAACTGGACAGCAAAGGGATGCTGAAAGACCAGATAAACATGATGAAGGCTAACCTTAAGCGTGGGCCTGTACAACAAATGAGAAGATATTAATGCTAATATTTACACCAACCGCCTTTATGGCGGTTTTTTTATGCAATGAACTCGCATGCCTATTTGGGCAACGCCTTTCTAAACTAAAAAATACTATGTAGTTTCTTGTTAAATTTTGGTAAATTACGGTAACAAAGGGCACTAAAAAGCGTCTAACCATCGTTAAAAATCGTCAATCACTAAAAAAACGTTATGAGAAAACCCTTTAAAGAGTATTTATGGATATTCTTTCTGTTTTTATCCTTCGGGATGTTTGCGCAGGAAAAAGTTACACTGAGTGGTACTATTACCGATGCCGCAACCACCGAAACCCTGATAGGTGCCAGTGTGTATATTAAGGAAATACAGGCAGGCACTACAACAAACGAGTACGGTTTCTATTCGCTCTCTGTTCCTAAAGGCACCTACACGCTACAGGTTAGCTATGTTAGCTTTGGCACCATTGAAGAAACTGTAAATCTTACTGCAAACGTAAAAAAGAATTACAGCCTTACAAGCAGTGCCAGCGAACTACAGGAAGTAGTTATAAACGCAGACAAACCGCGTGCCGACGTACGTACACCACAAATGGGGCTTAACAAGCTTACGGTAGCAGAAATAAAAAAAATGCCGGTAGTACTGGGAGAGGTAGACGTTATAAAATCGATACTACAACTACCGGGTGTAACTAACGCCGGCGAAGGCTCATCTGGCTTTAACGTACGCGGGGGTGGCGCCGACCAAAACCTTATCTTACTTGATGAGGCTACGCTGTTTAACTCGTCGCATCTTTTCGGTTTCTTTTCGGTGTTTAATGCCGATGCTATTAAAGACCTTAAACTGTACAAAGGCGGCGTACCGGCGCGTTACGGAGGCCGTGTGGCCAGCGTACTCGATATTTACCAAAAAGAAGGTAATAAAGAAAAATTTCACGCCAACGGAGGTATCGGCCTGATTTCAAGCAGGCTGTTACTGGAAGGCCCCATAGTAAAAGACCGCGGATCGTTTCTTATAGGAGGGCGCACCAGCTATGCACACCTGTTTCTGAAACTGGCCAATAATGACAACTCTGCATCATTTTACGACCTTAATACCAAGCTGAGTTACAAGCTAAATGACAACAACAACCTATACCTTTCAGGGTACTTTGGGCGCGACTTGTTCAATATCAGCAGTAATTTTGATAATACGTATGGTAACACGTTATTTAACCTACGCTGGAACCACCTGTATAACGATAAGCTGTTTAGCAACATGAGCTTCATTTACAGCGATTACTACTACGGGCTTACGCTTGATTTCATTGGGTTTAAATGGGATAGCGGCATAAAGAACTTTAACTTTAAGTACGACTTTAAGCACTACGTGTCTAACAAAATGAAGCTAACCTATGGTGTTAATGCGCTGTACTACGACTTTAACCCCGGCAAGATAACCCCTACCAGCAGCAGTTCTGCCATTAACGCAGACCAGCTGGACAAAAAGTACGCGTTTGAACCCGCCATTTACCTTGATGCAGAACATCAGCTAACCGACAAGCTAACCGTAAGTTACGGCCTGCGCTACAGCCTTTTCTACAGGCTGGGGAACCAAACGATAAACACCTACGCTAATAACCAACCGGTAGCGTATGACCCGGAGCTGAAAATTTATGAAAAAGCAACTCCCACAGGTACAAGGCAGTACGGCAGCGGCGATGCTATAGCCTCATTCAGCAACCCGGAACCCAGGGCAGCGCTGTCTTACCAGATTAATGATGACGCATCTGTAAAAGCCAGCTATAACCGCATGGCACAGTACCTGCACCTTATAAGCAATACAGCTTCTCCTACTCCACTTGATGTGTGGGCGCCAAGCGACAACTACCTGAAACCACAACTACAGGACCAATGGTCTGCAGGGTATTTCAGGAATTTAAAAGACAACAAGTATTCTATTGAAACAGAGGTGTTTTACAAAAAAGTAAAAAACAGGCTGGACTATATAGACGGTGCCGATCTTATTGCGAACAACGCCATAGAACAGGTAGTACTAAACGGACGCATGAGAGCCTATGGGCTTGAGATATTGGTACGTAAAAACGAAGGCAGGCTTACCGGATGGGTATCGTATACACTGTCGCGTTCAGAACAGCAAACTCCCGGGCGTACCGCTGAAGAAGTGGGTATAAACGATGGAAAATGGTACAAAACTGGCTATGACAAGCTGCATAACCTGGCGGTAACCAGCTCTTACGAACTGAATAAAAAATGGAGTTTCGGGGCTATATTTACTCTGCAAAGCGGCAGACCTGTAACCTACCCTAACGGGCAATATCACTACGGAGACATTACCATACCAAGCTATGGCCTGCGTAATGAAAACAGGCTCCCTGCGTACCATCACCTTGATGTATCGGCAACATTAACACCTCAAAATCAACAAGGTAAAAAATGGCAAAGCGAATGGGTATTCAGCATATATAACCTGTATAACAGGAAAAATGCAGCCTCTATAACCTTTGCCCAAAACCAGGATACCGGGGTTAACGAAGCTACCCGTTTATCTATATTCGGTATAATACCAAGCGTTACCTACAACTTTAAGTTTTAACTTAATAAAGCATTGACAATGAAGAAGATATTCTACTTATATATACTGGCAGCAGCCCTGTTTACCTCTTGTGAAGACGTGGTACACGTAGACCTTGAAACCGCTGCACCTAAGCTGGTTATAGATGCCTCACTGGACTGGACAAAAGGTACAGACGGCAGTAACCAGGTTATAAAACTAACAACCACAAGTAGTTACTATTCAGATACGGTACCTCCAGCCACAGGCGCCACCGTATATGTAACCGATGATACAGGAACGGTTTATAACTTTGTAGACAGCACAAATACAGGCACTTATACGTGTACTGATTTTGATCCTGCTATAGGGCGCAGCTACACCCTAACCATATTATACCAAAACGAAACCTATACTGGTACTGAAACACTTTATGAAGTTCCTGATATTGTGAACATTACACAAATAAACGACGGCGGTTTCCTGGGAGATGAGACTGAGGTACGCTTCTATTTTCAGGATAATGGCGAGGAAGACAACTATTATTTAACCCGATTTGACTCACCTACGCTGCCTTATCCCGCTTACGGTGCCAGCGACGACCAGTTTACGCAGGGAAACCTGGACTTCAGCTTGTTTAGCGATAAAGACTTCACCGCAGGCCAAACCCTTGGTATTAAACTACATGGCATCTCTAAACGATACAAAAACTATATGGATAAACTTATAGAAGTATCAGGCGGAGGTGGCGGAGGCCCCTTTAGTACGCCACCTGCCACCGTGCGCGGAAATATGATAAACCGCACTAACGAGGCAAACTATCCTTTTGGGTATTTTAGGGTTACACAGGTAGACAGCAAGCAGTATACTATTCAGTAAGTAAATTCGTAGCTATTAATTTAGCATTAAATGATATTCCGCAATCCGTTTGTTTTTTCCCTTAAAAACAAACGGATTTTGTGTTTTCTGTCTTCCCATAAAAAATAAAAACTACTGAAAAACAAATATTTAAAAAACATTCTTCCGCTTTTTATATCACTTTTTTTTAAAACCTGCCGTATATAGCCTTTACAAGTTACTGCACAACTGCCTTCAGTAAAATATAAATATTACTTACTACCTTTGTAAAAAACGTAAACTGCATGTCATCTCACCACATTGTACGCGACGACCAGGAGCCCGCACTTATTATAGCCAACGGAGCGGCCTGCTCTAAAGAACTCCTGGGGCAGTTGCTGGAATGGTCGCCACTGGTTATAGTGCTGGACAGCGCCATGGATAGGGTGCTGGAACTGGGCATTAAGGTAGATGTGCTCCTGGGTGATTTTGATAGGGGCTTTAATCCGGAAAAATACCTGGAACAGCAATATCCGCTGGAAATTGTGCATTCACCAGATCAGGAAAAAACCGAACTGGAAAAAGCGTTTGATTACCTCATTACCCGTAAGATACCTGCGGTAAATGTAATCTGGGCCACCGGCAAGCGCGCTGACCATACCATAACTAACATTACCAACATTGTACGCTTTAGAGACAAGTTAAAAATAGTAGTACTGGACGACCATAGTAAAATATTCCTGCTGCCGCAGAAGTTTGAAAAATGGTATCCGGCAGGCACACCTATTTCCCTGATACCTATAGGAAAAGTAGAGGGTATAACCACTAAAAACCTTAAATATCCGTTGTATAACGAGCCGCTTACCATAGGCTATCGCACCGGCAGCAGCAATGAAGCCGATAAAGATGGCATAGTGGTTATAGAGCACAGCGAAGGCGATTTATTATTAATGGAATGTTTTGATTAACCACAACAAACTAACCGATGATTATACGTAAAGCCACCACTAACGACCTAAACGTAATACGTGATGTAACCAATTACGCAATACTGCATACTACAGCCAACTACGATTACGAGCCAAAAACTGAGGCTGAAATAGCCCAATGGTTTACAGATAAACAAAACGGCAACTGGCCGGTACTTGTAGCCGAAGAAAACGGAGAGGTTTTAGGCTTTGCCACTTACGGTACCTTTAGGATGAAGATAGGCTATAAACCCACGGTAGAACATTCGGTGTATGTTATAGAAGGGCAGCAAGGTAAAGGTGTAGGGCGCATACTCCTCTCCCACCTTATAGACCTGTGCCGTAGCGAAGGCTACCACTGTATGGTGGGCTGTATAGACGCCGATAACGCGGGCAGCATAGCGTTCCATAAAAAATTTGGCTTTACAGAAGCCGGGGTTTTAAAGGAAGTGGCTTATAAATTTAACCGTTGGCTCGATTTACAGTTTATGCAGTTGATATTGGAGTAGTAACTGCTTTTTGGCTTATTAATCCCATCAGGATTCAAACCGTATAATCTTATAAAATGTATTAAATTAGCTGTGTAGGTGCTTTACCAAAAGCTTTTTTAAAGGCATACGAAAAATGAGACAGGTTTTCAAATCCTACTTCTATATACACATCAGATGCCTTCTGCCTTTTTTTGGTAATGAGATAAAAAGCCTCGTCCAGGCGTTTTTGTTGTAGCCAACGGCTAGGTGTGATGCCATATAGCTTTTCGAAATCCCGTTTAAAGGTAGACAAGCTTCTTCCAGTAAGATACGCAAAACGTTCCAGCGGGACATTAAATTTAAAATTGCGCTGCATAAAATCCTTCAGGTCTATTTTACCGGGTTCGCTAATATCTAAAAGTATACCGGCAAGCTCAGGTTGGCATTGTAATAATAGTAATGCTATTTCCTGCACTTTTAATTGCTTTATGGCTTCTGTCATAGGAGCACCACTGTTTAAGTACGCAATGAGGGATTGCGCATAGCCTGTATACCAGGGACTTTTATCCAAAGCAATAACCGCATCATCAGTAACCGTTTTATTAGCTGGAACAGCGTAAGTAGCCTTGAGTTGTTCTAAAATATTTTTATCTATCCTTATAGAAAGCGACTTAAATGCTGTACCGTCTGCAGCAGGCATTTTAGCAAACCTTGCAAGGCGGTTACGTACATAAAATGCACAGTCGCCCGCAGTAAGTACATGGTCATTTTTCTGTCGCTAATACGCAGGCTCCCCGATTCTATGTAACTAAATACATGAAACGGGATAAAGTTTTCACCCTCGCGGTTTAGCTGTGTATAACAGGAATATATAATGCCATCTATGAGCGAAGTATTCATACACTGTTGTTTAATAATACCATCAGTTAACCGGATTGTGTTAACGCTTATGTTCTATAACTTGTAATAATCCCGTTAACTGATGGTTTAAAATAGAAGAAAATTATTTTTTAAGATAAGATTTGGCAATTTCTGTTTCAAGGAAATTCTGCGCATCATCATGGTCAGTACTTAAACTTACCGATAGCCACGCTTCCATTTCCTCGGTACGCCATGCATCAGCATTTTTTAAAAACGCTATTGCCTCACTACCCAGCACCAAGTGTACGGGAGGATTAGTATGTACAGCCAAATCTACCATTACCTGTGCCGCTTTATCGGGGTCGCCCACCGGTACAAATGTACCGCTACTAAAATATTCGGCACGTTGATTTACTGTATCGTACCCCTCAATCTTTTTGGCATAAGTCATACTTTCGCCCGCCCAGTCGGTACGGAAACCGCCCGGCTCTACCGATGTAACCTTTATACCAATTTCTGCTACCTCTTTGGCTAGTGATTCGCTAAAGCCTGTAAGACCAAATTTAGCCGACTGATATATGCTTACGCCTGCGCTACCCATACGCCCGCCTATAGAACTTACCTGTAATATACGGCCACTGCGCTGTTTACGCATATACGGCAGTACTGCCCTTGTAATTTCTATAGGAGCGTACAAATTGGTTTCAAGCTGGCTACGCACCTGTTCGTCTGTAAATGCTTCAGTAGCGCCGGTAATACCAAAACCCGCGTTGTTAACTAAAACATCAATCTTCCCGAAGTGCGACACAGTTTGGGCTACTGCCAAATGTACCTTATCATAATCAGTAACGTCGAGCTGAATAGGTAATATCTGATCCGGGTATTGTGCTACAAAGTCCTCTAATTGTTTCAAATTACGCGCTGTAGCCGCCACCAAATCACCGCTTTTTAGCACCGCTTCGGTAAGGCTTTTTCCTAAACCGCGTGAACTTCCTGTAATAAACCATACTTTTTGCATCATATTTTATTTAAAGATTATGATACAAATTTCTATCTATTAAGGGCTGGGTATTTTGTTGAAACGTTCAATTTTACTTTGCTGAAAAGTTCAATTCCCTTACTCCGCCTTCTTCTCTACCCTTGCCAGTATA
>JAAXJD010000043.1 GCA_012270005.1 Flavobacterium sp.
ACTCGCTGTTTCCTGCAAACAAGATAAAAAAGAAACGATAAAACCGCCACATGAAAAAACAGACTGGGCATTTTACAAACTGAATGGCGACGTTCTACAAATAAGCACTGTTTCTGAAAAGGTAGACGGGACTACCCGTGTTTATGGTACAGAATACAGTACGGACACTAATGTTTCGATGACGTTTAATGAATACGGTGATTTGATCTCTGAAAAGAAAACTGCCGGAACTACTCCATTGGAAGAAAATGCATTTGAGGGACGAAACATCTTGCTATCTAAAAAACAGTATACCGGTGGAAAAATAGCTATTATACTAGAAAATCAATGGGATGCCGCGAAGAAAAATATAACCGCTGCGATTAAGCACAATCCTGACGGTAGCGCAATAGATCAGGTTAAAAACACCTACATAAAAGGTAAGCTAACCGAAACAGTACACCTAAACAGCCAGGGTAGCGTAATCAGTAAGAATACTTTTAAATACGATAAAAAAGGGAACCTGATTCAAGAGGAAATTTATCCCGATGGGAACGTGTTGAAATTCAGTGTAAAGTATGAATACGACAGCGAAAGCAGAAAAGTAAGTGAAACACGATACAGTGCCGGTATGCTGGTGTACAAAACAGTTTTTACCTACCAGAACAATTTACTTAAAACTAAGGTAACCACAGACAGCAAAGGCAAAGATGAGTACAAAGAGGAATTTCAATATGATGCGAAAGGAAGAGTAGCCTTACACAAAACTATAGAAGTACCACTAAACTCGACGACAATAGAAAACTACACGTATGATAATGCAGGGAATACGCTGAGCTGGAGTACTGCCATAAAAGGAGAGCCGTCTATAAATACCGAAAACACTTACGATACCAACAATAATCTTATGGGCACAAAAACCATGAGTGATAGTAAAGTAGTTGAAAGCCGTGATTACCGCTACACCTACGATACCCACAAAAACTGGATACAAAAACAGGTGAGCATAAATGGTAAGCCAACTTATAACGTTACCCGTACAATAACATATTACTCTAAATAAACCCTGATAGAAATACAGATGAAAAAACACATAAGCCGGAATATATTCCGGCTTATGTGTTTTATTCTGTAGATAAAACAACTTTACTCTTCGGCGGTATGAGATTTGGCATAAGTACGCCATTTGTCTATACAATCAACCATATCCTGAGGAATTTCGCTGTCAAAACGCATAAACTCTTTTGTTACAGGATGCTCAAAACCCAGTGTTTTGGCATGTAGTGCCTGGCGTGGCAACGCCTTAAAACAGTTGTCTATAAATTGTTTGTATTTAGTAAAAGTGGTACCTTTTAATATAATATCGCCACCGTAGCGGGCATCGTTAAAAAGTGTGTGGCCTATGTACTTCATGTGTACACGAATCTGGTGGGTACGGCCGGTCTCCAGCCTGCAGCTTACCAGCGTTACATAACCAAAACGCTCTAAGACTTTATAATGCGTTACCGCATGCTTTCCCTGGCTACCATCGGCATACACAGCCATTTGCATACGGTCTTTAGGGTGGCGGTCTATATTGCCTTCTATAGTACCCTCATCTTCTACAATATTACCCCAAACCAGTGCTACATATTCACGCTCGCTTGTTTTATCGGCAAATTGTTTTGTAAGGTGCGCCATAGCCACTTCGGTTTTAGCTATTACTAAAAGTCCGGACGTGTCTTTGTCTATACGGTGTACAAGGCCCGGGCGTTCGCTGCTGTTCATAGGCAGGTTTTCAAAGTGGTACGCCAGTGCGTTAACCAGTGTACCGCTGTAATTACCGTGCCCCGGGTGTACTACCATGCCAGGCTCTTTATTTACAATTAGCAGTTGGTCATCTTCATAGACAATATCAAGAGGAATATTTTCAGGTTCAAGAAGATATTCGTAAGGCGGATGCTCCATAAGCACACGCACCACATCGTTTGATTTTACTTTGGCATTGCTTTTTACAGCAACATCATTAATATAAATATTTCCGGCTTCGGCAGCCTTCTGTATTTTGTTTCGGGTAGCATTTTCTACCAGATTCATCAAAAACTTATCTACCCTAAGCGGCTGTTGCCCTTTACCTGCCTCAAACCGAAAATGCTCATACAACTCATCATTTTCAGCATCAATATCTACAATCGGCTTTGTGCTCATCTCTGTCATTTACTCCTTTACTATTCTCTTCCCGTGGTATCTACATCGGTGCTATCTGTATCGGTAAAGCTTTCTTTACCATCGCCAAGCACAAGGTCAATTTTACTGGCTTTAAGCACTTTAGAGCCCGGCTTCACGGTCTTGCCGTTTACCTGCATTTCAAGCACTACATCTTTTGCCATATAAGGTTTGTATATCTTTTCACCTTCTTCAAAACCGGCAGTTTTAAGCATAGGTACCGCCTGGCGATACGATTTCTGGATAAGATCCGGCAGTTTTACCGTGCCGTATCCGCCCGCATTTACCTTAACGTACACTTTACGATTGTGTTTTACGTTTACCCTTGGCAGCGGATCCTGCTCTGTAATGGTATAAGGCGGGAATGACGGATTAAAATCTACCGTGTCCAGCACTACAGCCTCAAGGTCTAATTCGTCTAGTTTTTCCTGGGCTTTTTCAACTGTTGTCTTTCTAAGGTCCGGTACAGGTATTTCTTCACCATGGTTGGTAAAAAAGTCGAGCCAATGCAGCAATACAAATATTACAACTACTATTATGCCCAGCGCTATGGCTACTTGTTTAAAAAAAACCGGACTTTTAAGAAAATTCTTTACACTCATGAATGGATAGATTTTTGCAAAGATACAAATTTATAGCGCATGCACTATATTTTGGCGGTGTATAGCACCGGTTTAAAACGCAGGATTACTTAAATAGTATGTTTTTAAAATGTTTTTATGCCAAATAATAATACTTTTGTGTAGGCGTAACCGTTGTAGCTACGCCATAAACCTTTTTAATTGTTAAGATGAACGTAGCAGTAGTAATGGGCGGATATTCAGACGAGTCTGTCATATCCATTCGTAGTGGCCAACTGATTTTGAACAACCTGGACCGTAGTAAGTATACGCCTTTTGAAGTACATATTTTACCCGAAGGATGGCACGTGGTTATTGATGGTAAAAAATATCCCGTAAATAAAGCCGACTTTAGCTTTGAAAAAGAGAGTATTAAAACCAATTTTGATGTGGTGATTAATACCATACACGGCACCCCGGGTGAAGATGGACAGATGCAGGCCTACTGGCAACTGCTGGGCATACCGTACACAGGATGTGGATTTTACCAAAGTGCGCTTACATTTAACAAAAGGGATACATTAAGTGTACTAAATAAATTTGGCATACCACGCGCTGCGAGTATTTACCTTAGCAAAGGCGACCCTGTAAACGCACAGGAAATAGCAGATAATCTTGGGCTTCCGTTTATGGTAAAACCAAATCAAAGCGGTAGTAGCTTGGGCATAAGCAAGGTAAATAGCCTGGAAGAATTTGACAAAGCACTTGAATTTGCCTTCGCTGAAGACAGCGACATACTAATAGAAAGTTTCCTTAAAGGAATGGAGGTATCTGTTGGCGTTCTTAATTATAAGGGCAAAACTACTGTATTAGGCATAACTGAAATAGTTTCTCATAACGACTTCTTTGATTACGAAGCTAAATATCAAGGGAAAAGCGATGAAATTACACCTGCCCGCCTTGATGAAGAAACGGAGAAAAAAGTACGCGAAGTAGCTATTAAAGCGTACGAAGCACTTGGTATGAGTGGCTTTACAAGATCTGAATATATAATAGTAAATGGTGAGCCACATTTTATAGAAATGAATACCAACCCCGGGTTGTCGCCTGCAAGTATATTTCCACAACAGGCTGGTGTAGCGGGTGTTGCAATGAGTGATCTGTTTGAAAACGAAATTGAATTGGCCCTCAAAAGAAAGGTGCTTTTTAAAAAATAACAGTTTAAAAAAGGTTGCCTAAAAAACTAAAAACTTCAATAAAAACAATACATGAAAATAGCCGTATTTCCCGGATCTTTTGACCCGATAACCCTTGGGCATGAGGACATTATAAAACGTGGCAGCACACTTTTTGATAAGATAATAGTGGCAATAGGCGTAAACGGAGAAAAAAAGTATATGTTTCCGCTTGAAGAGCGTAAGCGTTTTATTGAAGAAGCATTTAAAGACAGCCCCAACATTGAAGTAGTTACATACGAGGGACTTACGATAGATTTCTGTAAAAAAATCGGGGCTAAATTTATACTCAGAGGCCTGCGCAACCCCGCAGATTTTGAGTTTGAAAAAGCTATAGCGCATACAAACCGTAAGCTTAGCAAAATAGAAACCGTGTTCCTGCTTACTGCCGCAAACACCTCATACATAAGCTCTAGCATCGTTAGAGATGTACTTAGAAACGGCGGTGACTATACTAAATTAGTACCGGATTCGGTGCGTGTGAAATAAGACTATTTTAATGAAGAACATACTGGTATGGCTGCTGTTTCCGGCAGCCTTATTTGCTCAAAATAAGACCACCTACCCTACTCCTTTTGAGTTGGGAAATGGAAACCAAACTGCTACGTATCAGGAGACTATAAATTATTATCAAAAACTGGACAGGGATTTTGAAACCGTACAGGTAATCACACTGGGCCAGGACGATAATGGCTTGCCTTTTCATGTGGTGCTGTATAGCGCCAATAAAAACTTTGACCTTACCACTGCCAGAAAAAACAAGGCTATACTGTTAATTAACAACGGAATACACCCCGGAGAACCCGACGGCATAGACGCCACGATGATGCTCTACCGCGACCTGGCAACAGGTAAGATAACGGTACCTAAAAACACTGTAATCGCTAACATTGCCGTGTATAACGTTAGCGGTATGCTAAACCGTAACAGCCACAGCCGCACTAACCAAAATGGGCCTGAAAGCTACGGGTTTAGGGGCAATGCCCGTAATTATGACCTTAACCGTGATTTTGTAAAGTGCGACACCAAGAATGCACGCAGTTTTGCAGAAATCTTCCATAAAATAAAACCTGATGTTTTTATAGACAATCATGTGAGTAATGGTGCTGATTATCAGTACATTTTAACATATATAGCCACACACCATCAAAAACTGAGTGGTAGGCTGGGCATGTATTTTAAGAACGAAATGATGCCGTCGATACTTGACGCACTAAAGGCAAAAAACATAGAATCAACACCTTACGTTAACGTGCATGATGATGTGCCTGATAACGGTTTCAGTCAGTTTATGGATTATCCACGGTACTCTACAGGGTATGCAAGCATGTTTAATGTACCCGGCTCAATGCCTGAAACACACATGCTTAAGCCCTATAAAGACCGGGTAAAAGTAACCTACGAATACATGCTGGAAACCCTTAAATACGTAGACGCAAATTACACTACTATTAAAGAGCAACGCCTTGCCAGCAGGGATAATTATTTACCGGGACACAAATACACATTACTTTGGGATACAGACAGTTCAGCGGTGTCATTACTGCCATTTATGGGGTACAAGGGCGACTATAAAACCAGTTTAGTTACAGGTGAAAAACGCCTGTATTATGACCGTACAAAACCTTACAAAAAGGTAATAAAATACTACCAGCAATATAGCCCTAAACTGGAAGTAACCATACCAAAAGCCTACATTGTCCCGAAATGCTGGTTGAACATCATAGAACTCCTAAAAATCAACAACATACAACTTCAGGAATTACAAAAAGACACGGAATTTGACGTTGAAAGCTATACCATAGACAGCTATGAAACAACAAGTTACCCTTATGAAGGCCATTACCCGCACAGCAACACCCAGGTAAAGGTGAGTACAGAGAAGGTAACGTTTCAAAAAGGGGATTTTATGATAGATACACAGCAGCCGGGCGTAAAATACTTAATGGAAACACTTGAACCCCAAGGCAATGACTCGTTTTTTAACTGGAATTTCTTTGACTCAATCCTCCAGCAGAAGGAATATTATTCCGCTTATGTGTTCGAAGACACCGCGGCTAAGTTACTGAAAGACAACCCTAAACTTAAAGCCGAGTTCGAAGCCAAAAAGGCAGCAGATCCTAAATTTGCAACCGATGCTAATGCCCAACTCGACTGGGTGTATTATCATAGCGAATATTATGAAAAATCTTACAAAAAATATCCTGTGTACCGCTTGATGAAATAACACCTTTTTGTAAAATTTTTCGTATATAGTAGCTTAGCAAGGCACTATTGTTCCGCTTTTAGTATGCTTTTTTTCGACTTTTTTACTGTAAAGCGTCACTACAGAAGCTGTTTAAAGCGTTAAACACGCTTAATATTCTACATTCTGGTTATTTTTTGCAAAAAATGTAAATGTATAGGGTTTACAATTTACTGAACGAATGATTGCAGTACAGCTAAAAATCATCTTGGCTAACTTTGCAGGGTTAAAATAATTTCAACCTATCGTCGTTCTAAAACCAAACCACAAACCAAATGAAAAATTTTCAAATCAATCCCCGGTTATTTGCACTACTGGCACTGAGCTTTGTGCTGGCTACCATTGTGGGCACTGTAAGCCATGAATTAGGCCATTTCGCCGTAGCCAAATTTTACGAGGCCCGCCCTACGCTGCATTATGCCTCAGTATCGCACGATGAACCTCCAAAAGCGCTAATCGCACTCAATCAGCGTCACGATAGAGATAAGGCAAAAATAGATTCGCCAAATCCTTCACCTGAAAAAGAAGCTTATCTAGCTTACCGCAAAAAACTTGCACATAAAAACAACACAATCAAACTACTTATAAATTTAGGAGGCCCACTGCAAACCATGCTCACGGGTTCACTTGGCGGACTGATGCTTTGGCGCCGTCGAAACAAAATAGCCACACTTGGTATGCGTACTCCCGATTGGTTTTGGGTCATCCTGGCGTGTATCTGGTCAAGTCAACTGGCCAATTTTCTCGTTGTACTTAAGATATTCTTTATTCGGCATCGCATATCCAGAGGCGACGAAACAAGAATAAGCCGGTATTTTGGTTGGCACCTGCTAACCGTTAATACAATCACAGGCATTGCTGCAGCGGCTGTATTGCTATGGGTAGTCTTTATCATTATACCTAAAACACAACGTTTTAATTTCATTCTCGCAGGATTATGCGGTAGTGCCCTAGGCTGGCTCGTATGGATGGGATGGATGGGCCCGGTACTGTTACCTTAATCGTACCATAAAAGCTGGGTACGTACTTTTCATACTTCCGATTGGTTAACAAGAGTAACATTACAGAAAAAAAACTTGATGTTAAGCAGATTTTTTGTTTGGCAAAAAACTTTCACGAATATTGCTTTACAAAATTTAGCAAGACTAACAACAATTAAAAATTCACAAACACTTCATTTTTAACGGCTTAAAATTTTAATTAAAAACACTACATCGTTGTAGAAAAGTTTGGCACGGCAATTGTAATACTCTTATCAAAGGCAAAAAAACAAAAGCCGATTGCGAAAGCCGAAAAGCACAGAGTAGGCATAAACTTTTAAATTTTTAGGTCATGAAAAACTTTACTCTTTTAGTTGCCGGATTACTTTTAACTGGTAGCCTGGCCTCAGCCTCAGAAGCTAATGTATCATCTGTAGCTGCATATCACACCCCTATAGACTACCGCAACGCGGAACCAGTTATATTTATGGAACGTGGTATAGAATTTATGGTTTTCCCTAACGGTGAAATGGATTTTAATACACAGCCTGCAAGCAGCGGAAGCTACTATTATAAAAATGCCAATGTTGCCGGACGCAGAAACGATACTTACGGTGCCGCTTATGCAAATGGTGGTGTACGTGTAGAACATGATTATAATGGCCGTGTACGCCGCGTGGGTAACGTGTACATAAACTACGATTACAACGGACGTGTAAAAAGGATAGGTAGTGTGTACATGAGCTACAACCGCTACGCCCTTGCCCAAATAGGTATGCTTACCCTGTTTTATGACCGTTACGGCAGAATAATAGATGCCCGCGGTTTTGTAAACAATGCCAGCAGAGATTACTACTATGATGCTTGCGGTAATGGTGGCAACAACTACGATGGCGATAACTATAACGGCTACGACAACGATGGCTATTATAACAACGGTGGTTCGGGTAGTTATTATAACAATAACGGTGGTAACAACGACAACACCTACTACCGTAAGGCAAAAGAAACAGACAAGCGCGATGAGAAACCTGCGCAATCACAAAATAAATAATAGTTTAGGTTAATTGAGTTAGTTATTTAAAACCCCGAAAGCCCAGTGTTTTCGGGGTTTTATGTATTATGTAGGTATTTTCCTGAAAACAATACCCTTAAAACGTATTGTTGTTTTAAAAATAAAACTTACATTTGTGCTTTGGCACGCAAGTTGCTAAAAGTTTATTATATAAATCTCAAATTAATTTTTGAGGTTTGTTAATAATTGGTTGGTTGGTTTGTTAAGTCCCGCTCATTCCGCTCGGAATAGCGGGGCTTGCTTTTTTAATCCCACTGCCACTGCACCACTACCCTCCTGTAACACCCTCTTTACAATCGGTTACAAAATAATTACACTGTGTTTCGTTTATCTTAAAACCCGTTATTCGGTCCTACTATTTTGATGAAGATTCTCGCAATTATAAGCGGTGTAGCGCTTTGGCAAGTTTGTAATTTTTATAACTTAGCCATTAAATCCAAAAACATCTCATTTTATGCGAAATCGTTTTATTGTTGCAGCCATATTAATGGCGGTACCAGCTTTGGCGCAAAAGTACAAAGACGCTAAAGCCCCGGTAGAAGACCGGGTAAATGCACTCTTAAAGGAAATGACCCTGGAGGAGAAAATAGACTACATAGGCGGTTATGAAGATTTTTACATCCGCCCGATAGACCGCCTTGGGCTTCCTAAAATTAAAATGACCGATGGTCCTGTAGGTACACGCAATTACGGCCATACTACCGCTTACCCTGCCAGCGTGCTAACGGCTGCGAGTTGGGATAAAGCCCTGGCTTACAAACTTGGCGAAGCGTTGGGTAAAGATGCCCGCGAACGTGGCGTACATATACTGCTGGCTCCCGGAGTAAACATTTACAGGGCGCCTATGAACGGGCGTAACTTTGAATACCTGGGTGAAGACCCGTTCCTTGCCGGGGAGCTTGCTGTGGCCTACATAAAAGGTGTACAGAAAAAAGGCGTGGTAGCCACCGTAAAGCACTTTGCTGCCAACAACCAGGAATGGGACCGTAACAATGTAAGCAGCGACATGGACGAGCGTACCCTGCGCGAAATATACCTTCCGGCCTTTAAGGCGGCCGTACAAAAAGGTAAGGTAGGCGCTGTTATGGATAGCTACAACCTTATTAATGGCGTACATGCCACACAGCAAAACCACCTTAACAACGAAATACTTAAAAACGAATGGAAGTTTGATGGCATACTGATGAGTGACTGGGTGGCTACTTATGATGGTGTAGCCGCTGCCAAGGGCGGCCTGGACCTGGAAATGCCAAGCGGTGCGTTTATGAACCGTAAAAACCTGCTCCCTGCCATTAAAAACGGTTCGTTAAGTGAGGAAGTTATAAACGACAAAGTAAGGCGCATACTGCGTGTAATATTCAGGTTTGGGTTTTACGATACTAAGTATGAGGCGGTAAAAGAGCTGAAGCCTAACAAGGCAAACGAAGCTGTAGCGCTTGACCTTGCCCGTGGTGGTATGGTACTATTAAAAAATGAAGGCAACCTACTACCGCTAAACAGCAGTGCCGTAAAAACCATAGCGGTAATAGGCCCTAATGCCGATATAAATGTAGCCGGTGGTGGTAGCTCTTTCACAGAGCCTTTCCACTATATCAGCCTGCTGAAAGGGATAAAAACAGCCCTGCCAAATGCTAAGGTTATTTATGTGGCTAATAGCATACCGCAGCTTGAAAACTATGTAGAACAGTCGCCTATTTATACCGAAAAAGGTTCGGTTAAAAAAGGCGTTAAGGCAAGCTACTACAACAATATGGATCTTAAAGATGCCCCGGTTGCCGAGCTCACAGAACCCAACATTAACCACAGCTGGATACAGGAGCCCGGTATTAATGGCCTGGGAGAAGATAACTTTTCTGCACGCTACACAGGTGTGGTTCGTACCGAAAAATCAGGGAAATATAAATTCAGCGTGCGCGGTGATGACGGTTTCAGGCTGTTTGTAGACGGGCAAAAGGTACTGGACCAATGGGGCGACCATGCTGCTGTGGTACAAAGCAAAGAGCTGCAACTGGAAGCCGGTAAAGAGTACAGCTTTACCTTAGAATATTACGAACACGGCGGTAACGCGCAGATTGCCTTTGCGGTATACCAGGAAAATATAAACTTTACCGATGCTGTAAAAGCAGCTACAGGTGCCGATGTGGCTATAGTATCTGTTGGGTACAATACATCGGCAGAGAGTGAAGGGTCTGACCGTACTTTTACCCTGCCCGAATACCATGACCAACTTATAAACGCCGTTGCCAAAGTAAATAAAAATACGGTGGTGGTACTTAATGCCGGTGGCAATGTAGACATGCAAAGTTGGCTGGGCAATACAAAAGCCCTGCTACACGCCTGGTACCCCGGCCAGGAAGGCGGTACGGCCATTGCAGATATACTACTGGGCAAAGTAAACCCAAGTGGTAAGTTGCCTGCAAGTTTTGAAAAACGCTGGGAAGACAATCCTACCTACAACAACTACTACGACCCGGATGGCGACAAGCATGTGGAGTATAAAGAAGGCCTTAATATAGGGTACCGTTACTACGACCAAAGCAACGTGAAGCCTCAGTTTCCGTTTGGGTTTGGGCTATCGTACACTACTTTTGAATATTCGAACCTTAAAGTTAGCGGTAAGGGAACCGACGTTTCTGTGAGTTTTACTATAAAAAACACAGGTAAATACGATGGCGCCGAGGTGGCACAAATATACGTGCACCAGGAAAACAGCCCTGTGGCACGCCCGGTAAAAGAGCTTAAAGGTTTTGAGAAAGTATTCCTTAAAAAAGGGGAAAGCAAAACGGTTACCGTTAAGCTGGATGCCGATAGCTTCTCGTATTGGAAAAACGAACTGAACAAATTTGACTACGATGCGGGTACGTTTGAGATACTTGTGGGTGCCTCAGCATCAGATATTAAGCTTAAAGCCAAAACACAGGTGAAGTAACCGTGTTTTGTATGAACATAATAAAAGGGGCTTTTCAGCCCCTTTTATTATTTACTGTTAATGTGTCTTATTTTTTCGGCGCTTAGCTCGCTGAAATCTTTAATTACCATATCAGCAAGCGATGTATCCTGTAGCGTATGTTCATCGTTTTTGTACCCAATGCAAAACACTCCGGCACCTTTGGCCGCTTTAATACCGTTAGTGCTGTCTTCTATGATGATACACTCATCTGCACTATAGCCTGATTTGGCTACGGCATCTAAAAATATAGCAGGGTTGGGCTTAGAAAATTCAAAGTCCTGCCCGCTTATTTTATGCGAAAAATAGGGGTTTAGCCCAAAACGGCTAAACACGCGCTCTATTTTTACTTTAGACGAAGACGATGCCAGCAATATGGTAAATCCGTTCTCATATACATCCACGATTAGGGCTTTTACACCCGGCATAAGCTCCAGCGACGGGTCGTTGTCAAATTCGGCACAGTAAAAATCCAGGCACTGTTGTAGCAGTGTGGCTTCATCTCCGGCTACGCCATAGATGTTTTTAACCTTCTGGATGATATTAATATCACTGTTACCTATAAACGTAGCATACACATCATCACTAACATCAACCCCCAGCGATTTGTAAAACTTAAGGTTGGCACGGTGGCTCAGGGGTTCGGTATTAACCACTACCCCATCCATATCAAATATTACGGCTTTTATCATTACGGTTTAAGTATTTAAGCAAGCTGTTTTACAATCTCGGCGTTAAGTTCATCAAAATGGTATATTACCTTATCGGCAAGGCTCAGGTCTTGCGGTGCAGTATGTTCGCTAACGTAAGCTACACAATAAATACCGGCTGCTTTGCTGGCTTTAATACCATTGTTACTGTCTTCAATAACTATACATTCATCCACTGGTGTTTGCGATAATGAAGCCGCGTGCAGAAAAATAGCAGGATTAGGCTTAGACTGCGGAAAATCCTCACCGCTAACCGTATGTGTAAAATACTGATGCAGTTTAAACCTGTCGAACACCCGCTTTATGGTAACCTTTGAGGCTGACGATGCCAGCACCAGCTGCAGTCCGCTTTCGTGCAGGTTTTTTATAAGGTTAAAAACCCCGGGCAAAAGTTCCAGATCTTCCTTGGTATCAAACAAGTCGTTAAAAAAATCCCGCTTTGCCTGTATAAGTTCCTCTACAGTATGGGTAAGCCCGTATAATTCGGTTAATTTCTGGTATGTGTTTTTTGTGCTCAGGCCTGTAAATGTGCCGTATACGCTTGCGGGTACATCAATATTTAAGTTTTCAAAATGCTTGTGGTAGGCAATGTAGTGCAGCGGCTCGGTATCTACAATAACACCGTCCATATCAAAAATAACCGTTTTAATCATAGTATAATTGTGTAAGCCGTAAAAATACAACATGCGGTACTATTACCCTAAAAATACATGTAAACTTTTGTTTAGGATTTTTTTATGCCCTGCTCCATTAAACTTTTTGCATTAACTTTAGTCAAACACATAACAAAGCACAATAAAGGTTGCAGGACGAAAAAGCATTTATATCGGCATTGCTAAATCCGGGCACGCGTGAGGCGGCCTTCAGGCAGTTGGTTTCCCAGTACGGAAAGCCACTGTACCACCATATACGTAATATTGTGATAGACCATGACGATGCCGACGACGTTTTGCAAAACACCTTTATTAAAGTATTCAGTAACCTTTCGGGTTTTAAAGGCGAAAGCAAGCTGTTTTCCTGGATGTACCGTATTGCTACTAATGAGGCCATAACGTTTATTAACCAAAAGGCAAAAAAATCAGGCGTAACAAACGAGCAGGTGGTACAGCGTGCAGTAGAGAACCTTACAGCCGATGATTACTTTGAAGGCGATGCCCTACAGTTAAAATTACAGCAGGCGGTGGCACAGCTTCCGGAAAAGCAACAACTGGTGTTTAAGATGAAATATTTTGAAGACATGAAGTACGAAGACATGTCAGAAATTCTGAATACCAGCGTGGGCGCGCTCAAAGCATCTTACCACCATGCGGTAAAAAAAATTGAAGATTACATTAATAACCGTTAAACTATCGGTACAAATAAAAGTCTTACAGATATCATGAACGATTTTAAATTAGACAACCATAAAAAAAGCATCGGCTTTAAGGCACCCGAGGGGTATTTTGCCACCTTAGAGGAACGTGTGCTGCAACAACTGCCGGTACAGGAACTTAAAACCATTCCGCTGTACCGTAAAAAACCGGTATGGTTTGGCGTGGCGGCAAGTTTTGCGCTGCTTTTTGGTGGCGGGCTGTATTTTAGCAACTACGCTGGGCAGGCAGCCCAACCTACATCAGGCGAAATTGAAAGTTACCTTGTGTATAACACTAATGTTACCGCCTATGACCTGGGACAGCAGCTTACAGAAACCGACCTTAAGGAACTTAGCGGTAACTTAAAAATAAGCGACGAAAGCATAGAAAATTATTTACTGGACGATGATACAACCGAATACTAAAAGCACCATGAAGATGAAAACGTTTATAATGTGCCTGTTGTTTTGCGTAACTGCAGGTATGTATGCCCAGAAAGGCAAACACGAACAGATTAAAGCACTTAAGGTATCTTTTTTTACTACAGAGCTTAACCTTAGTGCCGATGAAGCAGCAAAGTTTTGGCCGGTATACAATACGTATGACGATAAAGTGTTCAGGCTACGGCACGATGTTATGCGCCCTATTATAAAAAAGATGGACGCCACAGGTATTGATAAAATATCGGCCAAAGAGGCAGAAATGTACCTGAATAAACTGGAAGATGCCGACCGCGACCTTTTTAACCTGAAGCAAAAACTGGTAGAAGACCTTAAACCTATAATAGGCCCAGTAAAAATACTAAAACTGAAAAAAGCGGAAGAAGATTTTAAACGACGTTTGCTGGAACAGTACCGTGATAAAAGAAAAGAGTAACCCATTGGGTTACTCTTTTTCTTTTACAGGCAAAACATAATTTAAATTTTGTTGCCGCCTTTGAGGGCGTTGCCCGAAAATATCTTGTTGAAAAACGTATCAAGACAGGTAATATCGGTAACCACATCGGCTGTTTGCTTTATTTTACCGGTTTGTAAAAACGGTTTTTCAGCCGGGGTTTTGGTTTCACCATTTCGGGAATTGTTAAACGTAACATTGCTTATGGTAACACGGTACTTGTCATTGGCAACCTCGACTTCAAAGTCAAAGTTATAACCGTATTTAAAAACAGCAGAACAGCCAGAACAGCGGTACATAACCCCTGTAGCCTTGCCTTTGTAAAGTTTACCGTCGGTCGAAATTATTTTTAATTTACCGTGTTTCGCTACAATAGCGGGCACATTGGCAACCGGAGATACAAATACATTCTCCCACACCAGTTTATTATCCAGGGCTACAAAGCCTGTAGACTGGCAATAACCAACTGCGGTTAAAAGCAAAAGTATTAAACTTAAAAACGTTGTTTTCATAAAAGTGATGGTTCTGGGTAGTGCCAAAGTTAAGTTAAAAAACTATTCGTTTAAAATATTTTTCCATATTGCAAGCTTTTCTTCAAAGCGCATATTGGCATGTGCACCGCTGGGAGAAGGCAGTGCGCTATATACCACTCCATCAAGCTTTTTAGCATAACGGCTGTAATATTTTTCGGCATTTTTACTGCTAAAAAATACCCTCTTTATATTAGGATGTGTTTTAAAAAAAGTTTCAAAATCGTTTGGCACCTCATTTTTTATATTGCTGTCCAGGCTTCCCACGCGCTCGCAATGGCTTAAAACATCCCATAATGCTATTCCCTTTTGCTTTAAAAAGGCAATTTTTTCCTCATAAGCCTCAGGCATCGGCTCATTAAATACCGCATACACCAACCTCCAGAACTGGTTTGCCCGGTTACCATAGTACTGCTGCAACTCCAGCGACTTTTCTCCCGGCATGGTGCCAAGGATCAGCGTATGGCTGTTAGTATCGGCTATGGGTAAAAATGCTTTTTTCATAGTGCAAATATATAAGAAAATAATCTTAATATTATTTTAAGAAAGTGTATTGAAGCAAACTATTATGTAACTTTGTAAAAAACAAAAACGCATGAAGTTTCAGGTAGTTTCTGATTATAAACCCATGGGAGACCAGCCCGGTGCCATAAAGCAGCTGGCAGAAGGCATAAGCAGCGGAGAACGCTACCAAACCCTGCTTGGTGTTACGGGTTCAGGTAAAACATTTACCGTGGCTAATGTGGTGCAGGAGGTACAAAAACCCACACTGGTACTGGCCCACAACAAAACCCTGGCAGCCCAGCTGTACAGCGAGTTTAAGCAGTTTTTCCCTAACAATGCGGTTGAGTATTTTGTATCGTACTATGACTACTACCAGCCCGAAGCCTATATTCCCGTAACCGGAACCTACATAGAAAAAGACCTTTCTATAAACGAAGAACTTGAGAAAATGCGTTTAAGCACCACCTCTGCCCTGCTTTCGGGCCGGCGCGATGTGCTTGTGGTAGCGTCGGTATCGTGCCTTTACGGCATAGGTAACCCTGTAGAATTTCAGAAGAACGTAATTTCTTTACATAACGGCCAGGTAATAAGCCGCACTAAGTTACTGCACCGCCTGGTGCAAAGCCTTTATGCCCGTACTGAGGCGGAGTTTTCGCCGGGAACCTTCCGCATTAAAGGCGATACAGTAGAGATATTCCCTAGTTATGGCGATGAGCCGTTCAGGGTGCATTTCTTTGGCGATGAGATTGAAGAAATCGAAGCCTTTGACAAAGCTACTTCTAAGGTTATAGAGCGCTATGACCGCCTTAATATTTATCCTGCCAATATGTTTGTAACCAGCCCCGATGTATTACAGGGAGCGATTTGGGAAATACAGCAGGATCTTGTAAAACAGGTAGATTACTTTAAGGAAATAGGCAAACACCTGGAGGCGAAACGACTGGAGGAGCGGACTAACTTCGACCTGGAAATGATACGCGAACTGGGGTATTGCTCAGGTATAGAAAACTACTCGCGCTATCTGGACAGGCGCTTGCCGGGTACGCGCCCATTCTGCCTGCTGGATTACTTTCCGGACGATTACCTTATGGTTATAGACGAAAGCCACGTTACGGTGAGCCAGGTACATGCCATGTACGGTGGCGACCGCAGCCGCAAAGAAAACCTTGTGGAATACGGCTTCAGGCTGCCAGCCGCCATGGATAACCGACCATTGAAATTTGAGGAGTTTGAAGCACTGCAAAACCAGGTGCTTTACGTTAGTGCCACACCTGCGGACTACGAAATGCAGAAAAGCGGTGGTGTTTACGTAGAACAGGTAATACGCCCCACAGGCCTGCTGGACCCGGTTATAGAAGTAAGGCCGAGCGTTAACCAGATAGATGACCTGATTGAGGAAATACAACAGCGCGTAGAAGTAGACGAGCGTGTGCTTGTAACCACCCTTACCAAACGTATGGCAGAGGAACTGGCGAAATACCTGACTAAGGTTTCCATCCGATGCCGATATATACACAGCGAGGTAGACACGCTGGAACGGGTAGAGATTATGCAGGATTTGCGTAAAGGCTTGTTTGACGTACTTATAGGTGTAAACTTGCTGCGTGAAGGGCTTGATTTACCCGAGGTTTCGCTTGTGGCGATACTGGATGCTGACAAAGAAGGTTTCCTGCGCAGTACGCGTTCGCTGGTACAAACTGTGGGCCGCGCTGCCCGTAACGTAAACGGTAAAGCCATTATGTATGCCGATAAAATCACCGACAGTATGCAGCGTACCATTGACGATACCGCCTACCGCCGTGAAAAGCAGATGAACTATAATAAAGCTAACGGCATTGAGCCAAAAGGACTCAATAAAAAGATAGAAAGTGCGCTGGTTAATAGTCCGAATACACCCTTCCACTACGAGAATTCGCCGAAAATGGCAGCAGAACCGGATACGGCTTACATGAGAAAACCGGATATTGAGAAACTTATACGCGAAAAGCGCAAAACCATGGAAAAAGCCGCTAAGGAACTCGATTTTATGCAGGCAGCTAAACTACGGGATGAGATAAAAGTGATTCATGAGAAAATATATGCAAGTAACCCAAATAAAATTTTCATGA
>JAAXJD010000010.1:0-14319 GCA_012270005.1 Flavobacterium sp.
ACACCTATATCTGAAAAATTCCCTTAGCCATTAGACGGTAAAATCATTTTCATCACCGTATGAAATATTTACTGAAATTTTTCTAATAAGCTAAATTTTCCAATTATAGAAAGTACACTTAAAATAATTAAGAAAAAACCTCCAAAATATCCTTTCATATCTGTGCTAATCAAATTAGCAGGTTTTTTATACGTGTTATAAATTATGTAAAACCCGCATAAAAGGATGCAGCAAGAAAATAACACATTAACCATATTAATAACAACTTAATTATTTGTTCCTTATTTTGCTCTTCAATTATTCCATCCTTACCTTTGTCCAAATAAGCATCTACCCTGTGTTTTAGAATCGTCTGTAATGTTTTGTCTGAAATATTTTTATCAATTACATGATCACTAACCTTACAGTAACGAAGAACGTTGTTCTGGTTGCTGCTTGCTCATATTTCCCTTGTGATATGTCAGAAGTTGTCAATAATGCTGTTCCTACATCATCCATTCCCGATCCTGTATCATAAATCAATACACCTGCTGCCTGTTCTGTCTTTCACAATACACGAAAGTACGGAGATTATTCACGGTTTAGACAAATCTATAGCTACATTACAGGAACTGGTAGTATATATTTGAGGCCAGCGAAGACAACAACAGTATAACGATTACAAAGGTGTTGCCATCACTACTGAGCATATAGCAGCACTTTAAGCTATGATAAGGCCATAAGGTTATAAATCAACAATGTCCCCGTACCGGGGACATTGTTGTTTTATGTATTTCAGTTAGCGAGCAAGCTTATGACTGGCATACACAGCCACCAGAGACGCAACGCACCTGTTGGCTGTGGCGATTCGAATTATAAAAATCAAAGTATAGTTGACAATTAAACGAACATTTCATAAAACACAGATTACAAAAATCTCTTACCAAGTAATTTCATTTAAGGCGAAAAGTATTCCTATTATTATAAGTAATAAACCTCCAATATACCCTTTTAAATCGGAGCTAAAAAATTGAGAATCATTGTTTTTAAAAGTAAAGATAATGGCTACTATTCCAACACCAACCATTATTAATCCAGTAATTATTGACATAATTAATTGTTTTGTTTTTTTTCTTTAGTTAAACTTGCATCTTTAACCTGATCTACCACAATGCCCCCCGTTACTTTACCAACAAATTTATTAGTTGAATTTAGCGATGAATTATCCATGGCGTTATCAACAACCTTTCCTGTTATTAAGGCCGATGTTCTTACTAATGCATTTGTAGTACTACCTGCTTTACCATTCACGGCATCAACTACATCACTGTAAGCTTGAACGCCTGTGCCGACATCATCCATAGTAGCTCCGATATCATACATGACCATACCACCTGCTACAACTTCTGGTTGTAAAGACGCGGTTCCTATGCCAGCAACGACTACACCTCCCGCCTTTACATACGTACTACTATTGCTTAAATCTTCACCTAAAGCTCTCATTCCCTTAACACCACCATACTCACCACCATAATTGGCTCCGTCATAACTACCCTCCATAGCTTTATCAAAACCTTTTAGGGTCTGACCAAAATTTTTCCAACTAGAAAAATCACCAAATTTATTTGTAGAATTTATTGTATAGCCATCCTCTCCTTTTGTCAAGTAATTAACTCTTGGTTTACCATTCTCTCCAATAACAATACTACCTCCTGTTTTCTCAGCAAATTTTTCAGCTCTTGCCAACCTACGTTCACTCGCTGTGCTACCAAATAATCCAAACAAATATCTTCCATCTGGGTCAATAATATTAATGGGATTATTACCTATTCCTGTATAGGGAGACATATCATAATACTTCTCCGCCAGCGGGTCAATATTCATCCATCTACCTAAAGCAGGGTCATAATTACGTGCACCGTAGTCGTACATGTTAAGCCCCAACTCGTCTTGCAGCTCTGCGCTGCGCGCGGTATGTTCGTTTGCAGCTTTCTCAAAGCTGCATCCTCCATAATCGTTGTACTTATACTTATAAGCCTTTGCAAACCTGCTTTTAACCCGTAAGAACGTACACCAAATATAAACAACTATCGTCTTTTATTGTAATATTCTTTAAGGGAATCAAACATTTTACTTAACGGCAAAACACCAAGTATATTTTTGAAATTTCTTGATGCAACTGTCCCCCTTTTGGGGTAAGCCATTAGTAATACAAATATTATTGTTAAGAAAAGTAAGATGCTTTGTAAATCGCTCATAATTTCTATTTTTAAATTATGAGGCTAAAGTATTTGTACTGTATAAATCAAAAAAGGACACTTTTTTTCAAGTGATATTTTTGTAGTTTTTTGTAAGACAGGCGTTTGTTCTTTTTGCTTGTTAGTCTAATAATAGAACTTTGTAGTATTTACGCGGGTTTCGGCGGGGACAAATTGAACAAAAATTTTTTTGTCCCTAATTGCCTATATACCCAAACTATTTTTTTTATAAAACTGTCCCACTGTAAAGCCACTGAATACAGACATTCTCAGAGATTTTAACATTTAAATGCCTAACTTCTATTTTTATAAAGGGAAATATTTATTTATCAGTTTCCTTTGCTCCAAAGTGTCCATCTTTATATACTTCTCGGTAGTACTTGGCCACTTATGCCCAGCGAGTTCCTGAACGCTTTCCAAAGACAGTTTGTTTTCGTTAAGCCAGTTAGATATAACACTCATGCGAATGCTGCGGGGGTTCAGTGTCCTGTCTGGGAACAATACCCCCAGCGGCTCAACCATTGCGTTAATACCGTCAACGCTTATCGGATGCCCCAGTTTATTCAGGATAAGTTTATCGGTCTTAACCATCTGCATTGCTGGACGGGCTTCGTTAATGTATTTGTTAAGAGGCTGTATCTGGTTGCCCTGTAATACTAAAGTCCTTCGGTTTAATTTACTAGAGGCTTTGACGTATACCTTCCCCGAATCCACATCAATATTATCCACATTCAGCCGTATGATTTCATCACTGGTAAGCCCTTGGTATATGAGCAGCCCCAGCAGAACCTTATTACGGGATTCCAGATGCTTATAGCGGTTCTCCCTATGCATCAGTTGTCCCAGTTCGGTACTGGTAAATAAATCCTGTAACTGTATGGCCTGGCTGCTTCCTTTTTTTAGGGTTAAGGTCTTGCTGGGGTTGTCTTCCCGCTGGCCTGTAGTTATAAGATAATCATAATACCGTTTTATAGCGGAAAGGATTTTAATACGTGTCTGGAGGTTGGGGTATTGGGTAGTGATTTCTGCAAAGTAGTTAACCAGTTGCTGGTAAGTGTATCGCTTTGCCTTTGGGTTTAACTTTAAAAAGTTGCTTATAGTATAGTAATAGTTATCGGCGGTTTGTGGTGCTAATTCCCTTTGCAGGTACTGGTATATTTTCTTATCCATAAGTGGAATGTTTATTTAATAATTCGTGTTGCTTTAAGGCTGTTGTATGGCCTTTGTTCTGCTTGGCATAGATGTATGAGGTATTGATAAAAGAATGCCCCAGAAAGCCCTTAATAAAGTCAATACCCGCATTGTTTTCCATCAGGTGATTGGCTATGCTGTGACGTAAGCTGTGCAGGGTGATTTCCTTTGCCAAAATAATCGGGTTGTTTGTCCTCTGTAGGATTTTCTTTAGCTCCTTGCCCAGTGTTTCACCGCTCATACGGTTGCCTTTCTTGTTGATAAAGAATGCCTTTTGCTGCTGTTTGCCTGTTAAGCGTTGGTAACGGTATTCTATTACATAGTGTTTTAAATCGGCCAACACCGTATCGCTCAGAGGTACATCCCGTTTCTTATCACCTTTACCACTGCGGACGGTCAGGATGCCACTGAAATGTACATCACTAACGTTAAGGTTCTCCAGTTCCGAACGCCTTAACCCGCAGCCATAAGCAACGGATAATATCGCTTTCTCCAATGGGTTTTCCGTGTGTTGGTACACCAGTTTTATTTCTTCTACTGTTAGGTAACTCCTTGGCTGCTGGTCTTGTTTGCCGTGCTGTGGAATATCAAAAGCTTTTACCAGTTCCCCTTTTAGTAGCAGCTGTTCTATAAACAGGGTAATGGATAGTAGATGCCCTTTGATGGTATTGTCGGCTAATGTGCCGCCCCGCCTGTGGTTTGGCCGCTCTGTCAGGTAGGTGTAGTACTCCAGCATGGCCTTGGTGGTCACTTGCTTTATATTGGTGATGCCATATTTTTCCATCCAGATTAAAAATGCACGTACATTGCTTTGATACATCCTCCCTTTAAAGCTTTTCGCTTTGATATAGTTATCATAATCCTTGTGTAGGTTCTGGTAGGCTGGGGTTTGTATTTGTTGTTTCATCGTATTTCCTTATGCTTTTACCTCGGAACGGCGAACACCAGCGGCGTATGCCCTTATTTTGCTGGTGTTGGCGTGTTCTTTTTGGTGTTTTACAGCTTGTCCAATTGCTGGTTCAAATCCTTCTTAATCCGCTCCCTAAGCTTTTCGATACTGTCCCACCAACTAACGATATATTTAAAACCTGTATTTGGAGTGCCGTCTACCACCTGTATGTATTCCAGTTCCTGCAATAATTGTATGTATTTGTGTACGGTAGTTTTTGCAAGATTGCTGTGCTGGCGTATCTCCCTTTGGGTAAATTTGTATTTACTCCCTGTAGGCTGGTTTGATATGTATGTTTTCAGTAATTCAAAGAACTGGCGGGTTGAAGCATCCAATTCGTCGATTTTGAGGATGATGGCATTAAAAAATATTTCGATAGCCATTCTTATATCTTCTTTGGTAGCAATTAAACGCCCTTTATCATCGGTTTTACGCTGGTATTGGTGTAATATGGTTATCTGGCTTACAAAATCCTGATATTGCCCGTTAAGCCTCCGTAACATCTTTGCATCCAATGGTAAGTTTATCTTATCGGCAAAGGGGTTCAACACCGTATATTTTTTTAAGACCCTTATACAATTCCGTAGCAGTTGCTTGGCCTCATATTCACTATCAGTATTTACCAGCCCCGCATGCTTTTTGTTTTGGTGGTTAATTATACGCTGGGTTTGCTCAAGGCTTTCATCTATCCCCAGCATTACCGAACGGCTGGCATTGTCAAGGTAAATTTCATTATGGGTGGTGGCTACAAGGCTGGCAAAGTTGGCATTTACCGTCTTTTCCTTGGCTTTCATATTGCCCCGTGCATCCTTCACTACCGTAGAGTTACTTAACCGCTTATTGCTCTGTATCTCCCTAAAAGCATATTGAGCATCCATATCCAGCCCGTCAAAATCTTGTATGATTATCAGTTTATCAATAAGGTCTTTTTCGCCGTAGTGGTACAATGCTCTTGGGCTTACCCTTGTCCAGTCCCGAATATCTTCCTGCGGTATGCAATCTGCAATGGCGTTAATCAGGTGGGATTTACCACCTCCACTTGTCCCTTGCACCATGCCATGCAACGTCCTGGCCATTTTATAACTGGAGGCCATTATAAAGAGGTTTATCCTGTTGGTTTCTTCTGCTACTATGCCACTTTGCTCCAAAAGCTTATCAATATTTTGTATCAGGCGGGGATTAGAGAGAAATTCCACCGCTTTTTCCCTTGCTTTGGGCGTGAGTTCCTTGGCAGAATATTTGTCCGTTAGTGGATTGCTATCAGCTTCATAAAGGCTTTCCCTGTATTGCTCCAGCAGGTCGGCCAGTTGAATAAGGTCGGCTTCCATCAGATTAAAATTTAATCCTTGTTTTTCGGCCAGCTGCTGGCATTGGTATTGTACACTGGTAAAGTCGAATAAATCCGTTTTAACCCTGTATTTCCTTCCTGTTTCATGGTCAATTATCTGAAGGGCTACTTTCATACTTCCTAAATCACTGGGTAAATACCCCATTACGTAATATTCGGCGGCCTTGCCTGTAAATCTTATTTTTTCCTCGCTCAGGATTTTCAGAAGGCTGGTAGTGATTGCTTTTCGTTCGTAGCTGTTAACCAATGATACAACTCCCTCAGTACCATAAGCTAACCAAAGGCTGTTCAGGTCGTGGCCGTCCTCCAGTTGTACTGCATTAATAGTAATATTGGGGTATTGTGCTTGTAATGCTGCATGTATCTCTTTCATAGCTTAGTAGTGTATTGTTATTATTTCTTCTAAATCGTTCAGGGCTTTAATTGCCTCCAAATGCTGGGGCAATAGTTCCCCATTATGCAAGGCCAGTACTGCCTCCCGTTGGTCAAGGGCTTTGGATTGTAACAAGCTCGCGGCATCCATCAGGGTAGGTGTGATAAACAGCCTCTTGGTGGTGACGTGCGGATAGCTGGGGTATAAGCCTTGGTTGTTCAGGTAATCCTCCTGCTTGGTGGCCATATCAAACCGTAATGCATAGTAGTTAACTATCTGTCCAGAACTATCCATCAGGGGGAACACCAATCCATACCTGCCAAAAACCGTGTAAGCGGTCATACTATCATCCCGAACTGCTGCCTCACTCTTGGTAAGTAATCCCAACTTTTCATAATGTTCCTTTACCTCTGGTGTTTCCCTGTGGTGGAACTGGCCACTGTTAAACCCTATACGGAGCGTTGTATAATCCAACCCTATGTTTTTCAGGTATTGTTTGGGCTTGTCGGCTTTTGCGCTTCGGATGCCCGTTTCAAAGGATTGGAACAACTGGTCAAGGTTTTTCATAGGCTTAGAATTAAGGTTAAGATTAGGCAATGGCTGTCCTTTCGGGATGTTTCACCGAAAAAAAAAATATAATAATCAGGGAGTTATATTATAGGGATAAATTCCTCACCCTCATGGATAACATCTTTTAAAAGGGTAATTATGAGAATGTCTTTATTATCAAAAATATTGGTGTCCAGAAAATTATTAAAGTGCTTTACGTAGTTGAACTTAAAGGTAATCGTATCATTCGGTTCAACTTCTAGAAGTTCTATAGTGTCTTTTACAGTACGGTGTCCCATAAATTTAGATACCGCTATAAATGCTTGTTTTGAGTAGTGGTATGCCTTTACCGTGTCCAAAGCCCATGCAATTTCAAAAGCATTGCTTTTTAATGGCTTAAAGTTTAATTCACGGCCTGTTTCCTTCTTGATATAAGCCAAGAATTTTTCACTGAAGCGTTGCAATTCCCTATTTAGGGTCGATGAAGTCAACGGTTTACCTGTCTTATAGTTCATATAAAGGCTATCTTCCCAATTTTTAACATCAAGCACCTGAAATGCTTTTTCAATGCTTTCCTTAACTGAGTAACTTATTGGTCTTGGTGGTATGTCTTTATCAGGTATATTAAGTTCCACATAGCACTCATGGTCTTCATAATGCAACACATCACCCCATGTAATGCTAAGTTGTGTACCTATTTTATAACCCCATTGCGGGGCGTGCATACATAATAAGGCATGGCCGTACTCGCCCTCTCTCCATAACCACATTCCCATAAGTACTAATGCTGTACTGCTCCAATGCCTTTCGTTATTATTCATAATGCTGTAATTTCATTTTTACACTGCAAATGTAACACTAATTTTTGAGTTACGCAAGTTATTTTCATTATAAAATGTATTTTACAACAGTTTGTCTCTTTGGTTGAAAATTAAACTAATGATAATTAAATGATTACGTTTTTTTTTACGCTACTTGTTGTAAATTTATCCTATTGTACAGTTGATGCACAGTAGATGGTAAAAATTGCTTACCATATCTGGTCTTAAAGTTCAGTTCATTAAGGTATGCAGCAATTTCCCTATACGTCATACCTTTTTCTTTGCAGCTTCCTATTATAGATTGGGCTTGCCTGTTCCTATCGTTACTTAGGGCATTTTCTTTGATGGCCTGTACACCTCTGTTACGGGCTTCGGTAGTTAGGTTGTCAGGGTTGCCAAGCTTTATACCTTTTTTCTTTAGTTCCGCTAAGGCTTGCTTGGTACGGGTGCTAATAAGCTTAGCCTCTTGTTCTGCCAGTGCGGCAAAAATATGTATGGTAAAATTGTTGGCACTTGGCATATCCACCGCCACGAACTCAATACCCGCATCCATCAGGCTGCTTACAAAGCTTACGTTACGTGCCAGCCTGTCCAGTTTTGCAATCACCAGTACCGCACTTTCATTCTTTGCCATTTGGATGGCCTTATGTATCTCTACACGCTCACGCTTGTTAGTTCCCGTTTCGACTTCGGTATACTCCTTTAATATAATACCATCCTGTGAAGCCACATATTTTTCAACGGATGCTTTTTGTGCTGCTAAGCCCAGTCCGCTAATCCCTTGTTCTTTTCTGCTTACTCTGTAATAGGCGATATATTTTTTCATGGCGTATAAAATTATAAATGTTGAACGCTCGTTTATGATTTATTACAAACGTGTTGCGAATGTAATAACCTGGTTTTTAATGGGCAAGAAAAAAATAATAAATCCAGGTATGGGATTTTGGCTGCTGTTTTGATGTGAGGTTTTAATATAATAAGAGAGGGATGCCGGTGGCATCCCTCTCTTATTATATCATATTGTATGTATGGATTTAATCCTTGTGTGTATTTTCCTTTTCTAAGGTCATGTCGATTAAATAAGAAAAACCAACGGAAAAAATCCCTAACGAAATTCCACTTAAAAAGACAACGGTAAAATGCTTTAAAGAAAATTCTGCTTCCTTAAATGTTTTAAGTATGCTATTGGTAATAAAGTTTGAAGTATTATTAAGGTACAGGCAGCAATATAGTAACGTACCCATGACAATAATATGTCCCATCAAACCATACCAAAATCGCATTAGCGAAAGTAAAACATATTGCCGCTCTGTTTTATTTTTCCTTAAAACAACAAACCCCATGTAAAGGGTTACCACCGCAATAACCAGTACAAAATCGGTAGCGGCCATTTTATCCAATGGAATTACATTTTTAAATTGGGATAAAATACCTAACATTAAACATGAGGCTGCAAACCCAATTATAAGTTTCATGCCTATGCCACTTGAACTATTTTCCATATCTAAGGTTTTAATTTTTACGTTTTCCTGAACCATCACACATTGGACAGACCCTTGCATCACCGTAGCGGTTGCTCTCAATGCCAGTTCCCCCACATAGGCCGCAAGGGTCATCACTATAATTTTGCTCGTTAATCTCGGCTCTGTGGCCTTGTGCTGGTGTATTTGAATTTCCATTACTGCGAAGCTCTTGTAATCTAATCTCCCAGTTTTTGGTATGCTGCATTCCACATAAGCGGCTACAGATATAACTTTGGTAAGGTTCTTTTGCTTCTTGCCATTGCCCGTGCGCCACTTCTGTGTAGCCATTGCCTGTAAAACGATTCCCACATATCTGACAAATATTCGTTTCTACAGTATTGTCTTCTTTATCATGTGTAGGTCGAGCTGGTTGTGCAGGTAGGCCAGATTGACCAGATTGTACAGGGCTTACATGATAATCATTGTTTACATCAGTCGGTATATTTGATGCTGATTTATCACATTTATTGGCCAAAGCAAACAGGACGATGAAAATGGTAATTGCTGCAAATACTGTTTTTTTCATTGGTTGGTACAATTAATATTATTGCTGCAAATATATAAAATTCGGTTGCATGCAACCTGATTTATTACAATCACAAGCAAACAATCTATTGCTTGTAATTTTCTCTTATGAAAAGAATCAGAAAAAATGAAATTCCTGCCGTTGTTGTAGAATTAGGGGAAAGAATAAGGGATATAATTGAAAGCAGCGACTTAAAACAACGTGAAGTTGCTTATGATGCGGGTATGGATGTGGAAAATCTCAGAAAATATATGAAAGGTACACAACAGATGAAGGTACATACATTAGTACGGATTGCAGAGGCACTTGGAATTAGTGCAAGCCAGCTTTTAGAAGGGCTACCAACAAAAAAAGAAGGTTAACCCTTCTTTTTAAGCAATTTAATAACGTCTTTAAGTTCGTTTATATCAATCCCTTTCATTACTACTGTAATAGGATATTTAGGTTTTTCGGTAGTTAATACCATTTTTAACTGCTCTAAGGTCATCTTTATTTTCATGCTTCTGTTTAACAATAAATAGTGTCGCAACAGTTTTTCGGGACTGGTTTTCCAAAAAAATCATAGAAATTTTCCAAAAAAATTTTTGAAGCCATCCGATTGGGGTCGTGCTTTGATGGGATACTTCCTATTGAGAGGCAAGATACGGCCAGCATATTAATAGTGTAAACAGGATTGGTAGGGAAGGTCTACAGACAATTATATCCCTCCACCGGGACGGTGGAGGGATATAATTTTGTTTATTAGTCTATATTCAGCTGTTTTAAATTTCTGTATTGGTCTGAAATGCCAGTAAAATAGGCATTCCCTAAGAATTTAATTTGTTGGTATACGTGCTAACCAATCGTGTTAAGTTACTTTATATAATAACTGCACAGGCCATATTAGGTATTATAGTATCCCTTATGGTAGCGAACTATTAGTAGTAATCTGCGCTAACTTATAGTAAGTACTATAATTGTATCACTGCTATTTATTACTTATTAACTAATTCTTTTCTATCTACCTTCCTACTTTTCCTATCCTACTCTCTCATATATGTTACTTAATAGTATTGTATTATATATAGTGAAAGTACCAGTAAAATAAGGTAATACCAGAGATTGTGTATAATAACGTATGCTTGATTTGCGCTATTAAAAAAAAATATAATAAATATTAGGTATTGCTATTGACTATCTGGAGTAAAATGTCTACAATTATAAAAATTGAGAATAAACTCATAAAAATTCTTGGTTGCTGGAGGAATAAGCTGCCTCCAGCTGCTTCTACCAAGTAAAACAAGTGAAGACCTCATAAATAAGCACCAGTACTTGCTGGTGGGTGAATAGAAGTATAACCCAAAATGTTAACTACAAATGATGATTACATCGCCTTGTCGGGCGATACCGAGGATATTAACATCCTCCACAATGATTTTAACCTCTCTGAATTGGCAATGGTGTTCCCAGATGTCAATTCCATACTGGTGCCGAAAAAAGCCCATACAAACCTCTCTAAATACGTCCCTAAAGCATTGCTCAGGGAAGTAGACCCCAACAAGGATATTGCCGTTGAAAAGTGCCTTTTGGTACTCTCAAACCTTGCCAGTACTTACTACACGGAAGACCCTTGGAAACCTTTAAGTTCTGTTATATTGCACGAACAGACTAAGAACACCAGCAATACCTATATCTATACTAAAATTATAGAAGTCCTCACAACAGGTACTAAAACGGGGGCTTTTATAGAGGTTGGCGATTCTTATAAGATTGGGGTACAATCAAAAAAGTACCGCTTAACGGAACAGTACCTTAAAACTGGCCTCACCGAATACCTCATCAAAGACAGTGGTATCATAGCTACAAGGAACAGGCTTTTTTACCTACAGCTTACCAGTGCCATGAATAACCCCATTTGTGCCAACTTGGTAAGGATGTACCCAAAGATAGAACTGCCTACCTCAGCGGAACTATTGGCCATTGGTAAAAAACTGGTTAAAGAAGGCCGAAACACTAAAAAGGGTAAGCTGCTAACCATGCGCAACAAGCATAAGAATGACTATTGGAACGACTGGCAAAAGCGAAGCTTTGTAGAGGATAATATAAAACTGTTTGAGTTTCTTACAGGGCGTGGGTTTATGATACCAAGTGCTGGTGATACTGCCAGCGGTGGCCGTGTGGTGGATTCCTTTACCCTAATGCCCGCTTGGATAAGAGAACAAATAACTATAGAAGGTAAGAAGCTAACCGAATGCGATTACACTGCATTACATCCCAATATAGCCATCAAACTATATGGCGGCAAAGAAAGTTATATCACGCACCAGAAAGTAGCTGAAAAGGCCGCTATTGATGTTAAGGCGGTTAAGGTAGAACACTTAGCATTCTTTAATAAAAAGTGGGTTGGTATGAAAAAATCACCCCTGTATAAATACTACTCAACCCATGAGCCGCTCATGCTGGAGCGCATCCGCAAGGATAAGGCTGCCAATGGTTATAAGGTTACATCACATAAGATATCTTGTATTTTGTTTGTAAATATAATATTATGACAGATGTTATAACAAGCCTAAACGCAAAAGGCATACAGGTTTTATACGTTTATGATGCATTGGTATGTGAGGAACAAGATAAGGCTGTTGTTGTTGAAACCATGAACAGGATAATACTGGAGCATGGCGTTAAAACCAGTGTAAAGGTTGACAGCAGTGTGCAGCCACCAGCACCGCAAGCAATCCCAACGTTCAGGCTTAGCGATGAAGTAAACCTGTATGAGATGCTACCAATTTTAGGCTTCACAATACAGGAAAGCACCGAGATTATTCACGGTTTAGACAAATCTAAAGCCACATTACAAGAACTGGTAGAATATATTGGCAACCAACGAAGACAACAACAGTATAACGATTATAAAGGTGTTGCTAGCACTCCTGAGCATATAGCAGCATTAAAAGCTATTATAAGGTTATAAATCAACACTACTAGCCCCGTAGCCGGGGCTAGTAGTGTTGATTTAGCTATTGCTTGACCCATAGAAGACCATCTTGCGTTTGTTTTGCAGAATTAATTTCAATCCATCGAATCGCGGATGCGGAATATAGATAATCTTTGTCAAGATGATATTTATTCAGTATGTTTTTTTTCATGAAAGTAAAAATGTCATTACACCATTTATTAAACTCATTAGATTTATCAATTAAGAAATTATCTTCATAATAAGATTTTATATAATATAATCTACCTCTATGTAAACTATTAAAATCATTTGGATAGAATCCTCTGCAGCTAAATTCAAGTAAATAACTTCTACCAATGTCAAAATATTTAATTCCTTTAGGAGTGGAATTAACTACTATATCTTCGATAAAATTTCGATGAGTTAAAAATAATTGATGAGTTTCAGAATTTATACTTTCTAAAATTAAAGAATGATTACCGTAGATGATACCCTGATTTTTCTTTATAAAATCGTTTATCAAAACACAATCTTCCTCAGTTATAAAAAAATTAAGTTGCTTAGATTTCATTTTTATTAATTGTATGGATGATAATCTGGTCTTTGTCCCGTGGCCTTTTCAATGTCGTCTAAAGCATCTCGTTCTCGTTTAACTGGAGTACCATTTTTATTCTGCTTGCCAACTTGAACTCCTTTAGTTTCTCCTGTAGTTGGGTTTCTACCTTGAGTATCTATATAGCGCTTAGATTTTTGACCGTTTGGAGTTTTCACCTCTACCTCTCTTCTTGTTTCGGTAAATCCTTCATCTCTTAACTTTTGTTCGGCTTTTTCTACCCCTTTTTGATGTGCAGGCCCTCCTTTTCTTCCATGTGGATTGGGGACTTTTTTCTCCGTTTTGTCAGTAATTTTTTCAGCAGTTTTAGTCTTAGCTGGATTTTCAGACCTCGCATTCTTCACCGCCCGATATACATTTATACCAGCCTTAAGAGTGTTTGATACAGGTGCAGCCGATGCTAAGACCGCATTCTTGTCATCTCTTGCACTTTTGAACTTATCCCAATCACCTTTTTTGTCATGAGTTGGTGCCATTACTGGCTCTGGAGCAAGCAGAAAGGCAAGAACTATAATACAAGCAGGACATCTTCCATCTGGGTCATCATAAACTACAGGGCTATTGTAGCCATAAGAATAAGGATTAAGATTATCGACATTATAAATACCATCTCCAGTTTCAGCTTTTGTGATTATGGCCTGTAAAACTTCCTCGTCATCATCTTCATCTACCTGACTGTCATCAAATGCAAAATTAAGGTCATTGTGTAATGGGTCTGTCTGCATCCATCGACCAATATCAGGCATGTAACTGCGCCACCCATAGTCGTACATGTTAAGTCCTAACTCGTCTTGCAGTTCCTTGCCGTTGTACTTATACTTATCAGCTACACCTTATCAAAACAAATATAAAACAAAAAAGCCCTCCGGATACCGGAAGGCTTTCTGTATATTGGATACTAAATTTAAGTCTTAGTTAAGAGCAGCTACGTGCTTAGTAAGTTTAGACTTAAGGTTAGACGCTTTGTTAGCGTGGATGATGTTTTTCTTGGCAAGTTTGTCGATCATAGAGATAACACCTGCAAGTTTTTCAGCAGCTTCAGACTTCACAGTAGCTGTACGTATAGCTTTAATAGCGTTACGTGTAGTTTTGTGCTGGTATTTGTTAAGTACCCTCTTCTTTTCGTTGCTCCTTATTCTTTTTAAAGCTGACTTATGATTTGCCATTTTATATTCTTTCTTAAAAATTATTTTAATTGTAGTCCGTACGGGAATCGAACCCGTGTTACCAGAATGAAAATCTGGCGTCCTAACC
>JAAXJD010000010.1:14419-17278 GCA_012270005.1 Flavobacterium sp.
AGTCCGTACGGGAATCGAACCCGTGTTACCAGAATGAAAATCTGGCGTCCTAACCGATAGACGAACGGGCCATTGAATTTGTTTGTTCCTCTAATGCGGATGCAAAAGTACAACTTATTTTCACTTCTGCAAGAGCAGGAACAAAAAAATTCAAAAAAAATTTTAAAAAATTTCTAGTACGCCTTAGCAAAAAGCACCCTGCCGGCACTTGGCGCACCCGTAAGTACGCATATACCAGCCTCTTCCTTTCTATCTAGCGGAATACAGCGTATTGTAGCTTTTGTAAGCTCTTTTATCTTCTCTTCAGTCTCAGATGTACCATCCCAGTGTGCAGAAACAAATCCGGTCTTGTTATCCAGCACGTCTTTAAACTCATCCCATGAATTTACTTCGGTAATATGAGCTTCCCTAAAAGCATGCGCTTTATCAAAAAGGTTCTTTTGTATTTGCTCCAGCAGGTCTTGTATGTACGTAACAATATCGGCACTTATTACAGTCTCCTTAGTAAGCGTATCGCGTCTTGCCACTTCAAAGGTACCGTTAGCCAGGTCATTTGGCCCTATGGCTATACGTACCGGCACCCCCTTAAGTTCGTATTCGGCAAATTTAAAGCCCGGCTTGTGCGTATCCCTGTCGTCGTACTTAACAGATATACCCAGCTTGCGCAGGCGCGCCATAAGTTGTTTTGCTTCTTCGCTAATGGCATCAAACTGCTCATCGCCTTTATAAATAGGCACAATAACCACCTGTATAGGCGCCAGGTTTGGCGGCAGTACAAGTCCGTTATCATCAGAGTGCGTCATTACAAGCGCCCCCATAAGGCGTGTACTAACACCCCACGAGGTAGCCCATACGTGCTCCTGCTTGCCTTCCCTGTTTGTAAACTTAACATCAAACGCCTTGGCAAAGTTTTGCCCTAAAAAGTGCGACGTACCTGCCTGCAGCGCCTTACCATCTTGCATAAGGGCTTCTATACAATACGTTTCTACCGCGCCGGCAAACCGTTCGTTAGCGGTTTTTACACCTTTTACCACCGGTATTGCCATAAAGTTTTCGGCAAAATCGGCATACACATTCATCATTTGTTCTGCTTCTGCTACAGCTTCCTTTTGGGTAGCGTGGGCGGTATGCCCCTCCTGCCAAAGAAACTCAGCCGTACGCAGGAAAAGGCGCGTACGCATTTCCCAGCGCACCACGTTTGCCCACTGGTTTATAAGCAGCGGCAGGTCGCGGTAGCTTTGTATCCATCCGCGGTAGGTATCCCATATAATAGTTTCAGAGGTAGGCCTTACTATAAGCTCTTCTTCCAGCTTAGCATCAGGGTCTACTTCTATGGTTTTTCCGTCTTCTCCGGTTTTTAGCCTGTAGTGGGTTACTACCGCACACTCTTTTGCAAAGCCATCTACATGGCTTGCCTCCTTGCTAAAATACGACTTGGGTATAAACAGCGGGAAGTACGCATTTTGGTGCCCGGTTTCCTTGAACATCCTGTCCAGCTCTGCCTGCATTTTCTCCCATATTGCATATCCGTATGGCTTTATAACCATACATCCCCTAACCCCTGAATTTTCAGCCAGGTCAGCCTTTACAACCAGTTCATTATACCATTTGGAATAATCTTCTGACCGCTTCGTTAAATTCTTACTCATCGTATTTAAATTGGCACAAATATTGTTTAACTTTATAACGTAAAATAGTTTAGCAAAACTAACTATTTTTAGAAGTTCAACAATAAAAAAAATGCACAGATGAAAAGTGAATACTTTAATATGCGTCGTTTAACCCTGGCAGCACTGCTTGGGCTGCTTGGCATTACCGTAACTTCCTGCGGTACATACCAAAGCGCCAGCAGCTATGACTCAGACGGGGTGTACGGTTCTGTACCGCGCGATGCTAACGGGCAGCCGGTGTACCGATACAATGACGGCTCGGTTAACAACTACTCTAACGGTCAATCGGCAGGGCAAAACGCTAATGGTTACGCCGCTTATTTTAATTCGCTGCAAGATAATTACCCTCCGGTTACTGATTCTAACGCATATAACGGCACCTACGACACTGTAAGCAACAACTATGATCGCGCCTACACCACCAATACTTATGGCGGATGGGGCGACAGCACCAGCAATGTTAATGTAAACGTATATGGCGGATACGGCTGGGGCAACAACTACTATGGTTGGGGCGGCTATCCTTACTACGGATGGGGCGGTTACTACGGCTACCCATATTATGGCTACAACAGCTACTGGGGCAGTGGCTGGGGTATAGGCTTCGGATGGGGATGGAATAACTGGTACAACCCTTACTATGGCGGATATTATGGAGGCTACTACGGCTGGGGAGGCTACCCTTACTACGGTGGCTATTACAGCCATCCACGTTATTATGCAGGCAACAACAACTACTATGGCGGAAGAAACGTTACCTACTACAACGGTAACCGCAGCTACTACAATAACGGACGCTACCTTAACTCAGGGCGCGGCACCTATTACAACAACCGCAGCAACTATTTTAATGGCGGAAGAAACGGCTATCAGCTAAGCAACGGCCGTTCTAACAATAATTACAACAACGGCGGTAGAAACAGCTATTATAACAACACCCCATCTAACGGAGGCAGAAATAACAGCTACTACAACAACTCTACAAGAAGTAACAACTATACCCCTCAGCAAAGCAATCCGGGCAGAAGTTACTCACCAAGTTACAGCAGCCCAAGCAGGGGCAGTAACTACGGCGGTGGTGGCTTCGGAGGCGGAAGCCGTGGGGGCTTCGGAGGCGGAGGCGGTGGTGGTTCCCGTGGCGGCGGGGGCGGCCGCAGGGGCTAATAGCCAAACACATACAGTCCTATGT
>JAAXJD010000074.1:0-9887 GCA_012270005.1 Flavobacterium sp.
TCCCAGCAACGTACCGGTTCTTCATTTAGCTATGCCACAGAGAAAGGCTTTACCACAAGCGGCGAACTTTCGTACTATAAAAATGATTTTACAGGAGACCAAAGCACAGCAGCGGCATACCAAATGTTACAGGGGCTTACCGCAGGGAAAAACATAACCTGGCGCCTGCTACTGCAAAAAAACCTTACACGTTTTCTTGATGTAAACCTTAGCTACCAGGGCCGTAAAAGCGAAACCAGCAAACCCATACACACCGGAAGCGTGCAGTTAAGGGCGTATTTTTAGGTGATTAAAACGCATGAACAAGTGGAATAATTGAGAAAAGCTATAAAAGTTACTCCACCAGCTTTTTTTCCTTAGCAGAAAAAACTTCAGATTGCAATATATACGCTTTGGCAAAAGCCTTTAAATCCGCAGGCTGCGCATCAAAATTTTTAATTAAAAACTTCTTATCAGCTTTTATCTGGCCGGTGTAGCCGGTAATCCATGGCACATTATCCTGTATATTCAGACGGATAAGGCGTGCCTCATAGTTATCGTAGTCTTTTTTTATGGTAGCATCGAGCAGGCTGGTACCTTTATCAAAAAGCCGTTTCTTGCTAAACAAACCGCTTTCATAGCGCGCTTTAAGCACAATGGATACTGCTTTATAGGCTACTAGTGTAGTATTTTGGTGCGTATCTGTAACATCTTCAAAACGCTTATAGAAATTATTAGTGCTTTGTTCAGATACGGCCGCGTTTACATACTCCTTGCGTATGGTAGCAAGATCTCCTACAGGTAATCCCGCAACTATAAATGCTATAAACATTACTACTAACTTCATGGGCACAACACTAATTTACGGTTTTGGGCAAATATACATTTTCTATCCTATACCTATCAAGCGTTGTGCCAATGAATGTTAAAGCATTACAGCGAGTTAATAAACGCCAGTAGGTCTTCGCGGTCTTTAGCGCTCAGTTGCTTAAATTTATCTTTGCTGGCCTGCGCTTCGCCACCGTGCCACAGTATGGCTTCGGTAACATTGCGTGCACGCCCGTCGTGTAAAAGCTTAGTATGCTTGTTTACCTTGTTTATAAGCCCTATACCCCATAGCGGCTGGGTACGCCATTCGGTACCGCTGGCCAGGTAATCAGGAGCGTTATCGGCAAGGCCGCTACCCATATCATGCAATAACATATCGCTATACGGGCGTATGGTTTGGTTGCGTAACGACGCTACACTGTGGCCACTACCCGTTTGCATTTTAGGAATATGGCATGCCGCGCAGTTAATGCTGTTAAAAATCTGTTTACCCCTAAGTACATTCTGGTCGTTGTAATTACGACGCATAGGTACAGACAGGGTTTGGCTGTACAGCACTACCTTATCAAAGTTGCTGTCGCTTATTTCTGGCGAACCACCGTTTGGTATGGCATTACAGTCTACACCCGGCGGGCATATTTCATCAGGAAAAACGTATGATGTAATACCCATATCGTTTACAAATGCGGCCGCTACCTGCTGCCTTATGTTCGGTTGGTTTGCCTTCCAGCCAAAACGGCCCATTTTAAGGCTGTTTGTCATTTTATCATACACATAGTTGGCACGCCCCGAAATACCATCGCCATTGGCATCGTTTTCATCGGCAAAACCCAGTAACGTTTGTTCTTCTACTGCTTCAAGCAGCCCAAGGCCTATAATTTGGTTTGCTACCCTTGGCGAAACCAGCACCCCATTAGCTAGTGCACCATACCCAAGGTTGCCTATATTATAAACAGGTTTTTGCAGGGTAACTACGGTACCATCGGCAAGGGTTTCGGTAACATTTTGGTAGGTAATGGTGTACGTTCCTTTTACGGTTTGCCCTAGGATAGCCGTATCCTGCAGCTGATGCCCATATACAGGATCTACCAGGGCACCGCCAAAGGCATCAGACCCCGGCAGGCTCAGGCGCATAAGCAGCCCGGCGCCCAGTTCGCCATCGTAGGCAGGCGGACGACCACGGCCGTCTTTAAAGTGCCAGGCCCCACACGAAATAGCGTTCAAAAACGGCCCAAGCCCAGCTCGCGCCGTGGTGCTGGATGGCGCTGAAACCCAGCTTTGCCTAAAGAAAGAGTTACCTACACCAAAAGCTTCCGCTTCATCTGATGATAGGCCGGGAAGCGCAAAACCAAACGCTTCCTCTGTAATATTTTCTACCGTTGCAGTGCCGCCGCTGTATTGTTCACCGGCCTCGGCGGTAAGCGGTGTATAATCACTCTCCTTGTTACAGGCCGCGCTGATAATACCCAATGCCAGCAGCCAGCCAAACGTAGTTTTTTTCATGATATTTATAAATGCAGGAAGCACCTTTGGTAAAAAGGCACTTCCACAAAAACAGATTACTATATAAAAACCGAAATTTATGGATTTACTGCTAATCCTAAAGCCGATGAACCCGACAACAGGTTAACACTAAAGTCATTTTTAATGGCCTTCCAGGCATCGGCCACTTTAGCACCTTCTACAGACGAAGCACCGCCCGAAATAGCATAATCAAAAGGAATATACATAGCATTTATCTTCGTTTGCGCATTTACTATAGATGCCTCTATGTTGTTATAAAACTCAGGGTTAGCTTTTTTAACCAGGCCGGCTAAAGAAGCACCTTCTATGTCGCGGTATTTTCCGTGGTATACGTTTACAATACCCTGAAGGTTTTGAATAATATCCCTGTGTGTGTTATCGCTAAAACAACTGTGTTCATCTTCCTGATCCCTGTTGTTTAAGGCTACTGCCATACGCTCTACGGGAAGTTCGGCAGCTGCCAGAGTGGCAATGCCCAGGTACATATTAGTAAGCGCCACATTTTCATTCATGCCAAGGAAAGTAGCCCTGTACGTACCTGATGGTGCCCATAAATCAACCAAATAGGTAAGATGGTCTGTAAGCAAATCAGCGCAAATATTAAGGTACTGCTTTCTGCGGTCTGCGTTTAAAGCTGTGGTATAATCCGTGTACGCCCTTTGCCCGGCAAGAAATGCCGAAGGAGCCGTTAAATCCTGCCCCCATAGCAAAAACTCTATGGCATGGTACCCTACGCTAATGGTTTTTTCTCCGCCACTTTCGTTAAGTGTTTCGAGCAACTCTTTGGTTAAGGTAGGATATAAATCGGTGCGGTTTATAATACCGCCGTTGTATACCATTCCGTTATCTTCTACATAATCTATAAAGTTTTCATCGAGCGGCCAGGCGTTTAGCAGGGCTTCAGGGCCATTATCATCAGCATCTATAGGGCCGTTTGCAAACCTGAATGCCTCTGTAGTGCCGTAAGTCTCGCGGGCCTCTTTCCATTTTGTTTTGGCGTTATCAAAACTATCCTGGTTAGGATTTGCCGTAAAAGTGTTTATGGCAGCCTCAAGTTCCTCTGCATCTGTAAGGGCATCCTTGTAGTTTTGGTACACTATGTTAGCATAGTTTTCCATAACCAGTTGCTTTTCACTTTTGCTGTTATCATCATTGCTGCAGGCGGTAAATGCTAAACCGGCTATGGCAAGTGATCCCAGGGCAAATATTGTATTTTTCATATCGCTTATTTAGATTTATTAAAAACAAGGCAAATGTATAAACTTTTGATATTTGGACAAAAGTTAAATGTTAAAAAATTTATTTAGAATAATTAAAGATAAATAATTGTTGTTTCATACTTTTGCCAAAAATTCTCAGTATGAAAAAGATTGTAGCGTTATTTACACTGATTATCATTGCCGCAGGATGCTCATCATCAGACGGAAACAACACCTCTAACACGGCTAATTACGATAAAAACGCCGTGCTTACAAACTGGGCCGACAATATTATTATACCCGCATACACTGCCTATGATGCCGCACTAGGCTCACTGCAAACAGCGGTATCTGCATTTACAGAAACCCCTACGGAAGCAAACCTGACTACAGTACAAACGGCCTGGCTGGATGCCTACAAGAAATACCAGCACGTAGCCATGTTTGACACAGGTATGGCAAGCGACCTTAATCTTATGCTTTCGGCTAACACCTTCCCTACCGATGTTACCGGCATAGAAACAAACATAAGCTCGGGCACATACAACCTGGAATTGCAGTCGCAGTTTTCGCGCCAGGGATTCCCCGCACTGGATTATCTGCTGTATGGCATGGGTAGCACTAACGAAGAAACTGTAGCTGTTTATGCAGGCGCTGCCGGAAACAGTTATAAACAATACATTACAGCAGTAGTTAACAGGCTTAAAGCAATTTCGGCTGCTGTGCTTGCCGACTGGAATGGTGCATACCGAAACACATTTGTAAACAACACAAATTCGGTAACCGGATCGTTAAACCACAGCACTAATAATTTCGTAAAAAATCTTGAAAAAGATGTTCGTTACCCTAAGGTAGGCATACCTGCCGGGCTTTTTAGCAACGGTGTGCTGTATCCTGAAAAAGTAGAAGCGTATTTTCGTGGAAACGTGAGTAAAATACTGCTTAATGAAGCCATAACAGCCTCTAAAAAATTCTTTAACGGTACGTATTACAACGGTAACGGTACGGGCGCCAGCCTTAAAGGTTACCTGGATGCCGTAGGTGCAAAATCAGAAGGGCAAAACCTTAGCGATATTATTAACGCCCAGTACGAAACCATACTTACTACAAACGGGGCCTTAAACGACAGTTTTACTACTCAGGTAACTACAGATAACAGTAAAATGATCGCAGCGTATAACGCCATGCAAACGCAGGTGGTATACCTTAAAGTAAATATGTTTAGCGCACTTAGCCTTACTATAGACTATGTAGACGGCGACGGCGACTAAAACATTTAACTATGCTACGCACAGTAAACACCTACCTAAACACTACTACAGATGCCGCATCGCTGGCCTTTTTCAGGCTGGCATTCGGCATCATGATGTTTATGGGCATGGTGCGTTTTGCGCTTAATGGCTGGATTGATAAATTTTACATAAAGCCTGTTTTTCATTTTACGTACTTTGGCTTCGGATGGGTAAAACCATTAGGTATTTACACTTATGGCATTTTTATAGTTTGCGCAGCCGCTGCACTTATGGTAGCTGCGGGGTATAAATACAGGATGGCTATTATACTGTTTTTCTTAAGCTTTACCTACATAGAGCTTATGGATAAAACCACCTACCTAAACCATTACTATTTTATATCGGTAGTAAGTTTTGTAATGATATTTTTACCTGCAAACGCCGCTTTTTCCTTCGATGCGAAACACAATAATGAGTTGGGTAGCAACACAGTGCCGCGCTACACCGTAGATATTTTAAAGCTGCTGCTGGGCATAGTGTACTTTTATGCCGGGATTGCAAAGCTAAACTCCGATTGGCTTGCAGCAGCGCTTCCGCTAAAGATATGGCTTCCCGCCAATGCACACCTGCCTTTTATAGGCGCGTTTTTGGGTAAAGAGTGGGTAGCATACGCCTTTAGCTGGATTGGTGCTGTTTATGATTTAAGTATCCCGTTTCTTTTGCTTTACAGGCGCACACGATTGTTTGCCTTTGTACTGGTAATTATTTTTCATGTGCTTACACGGATATTGTTCCCCATAGGCATTTTCCCGTACGTAATGATTATATCTACACTGATATTTTTCAGTTCGGGCTTTCACAGAAAAGTACTTGAGTATATAACATCAAGGGTCAAAAGTCAAAGGCCTGAAGTCGAAAGCCAGCAGGTAAACAATACACCGATAAATACAAAACATAAACCTCAAATCGCCAAAGCAGTATTTTTGGCTGTGATTGTAGTCATACAATTAGTTTTTCCGTTCCGTTACCTTTGCTACCCGGGCGAATTGTTTTGGACCGAAGAAGGTTTCCGGTTCTCCTGGCGGGTAATGCTTATGGAAAAGGCAGGCTACGCACAGTTTACCGTTACTGATCCGCAAACCGGAAAATACGTAGTGGTAGACAACACCAAATTCCTTACGCGTTTCCAGGAAAAGCAGATGTCGTTTCAACCCGACTTTATACTGGAATACGCTCATTTTTTACGCGATTATTACAAAAAACAAGGCATGGCCGAACCTGAAGTGTACGTAAACAGCTACGTAGCCTTAAACGGAAGGCTCAGCCGCCCTTTTATAGACTCGAAAGTAAACCTTGCAAAACAAGATGAATCATTTAGCCACAAAACCTGGATACTTCCGTTTACCGGTAGCATCAGCGGTTTTTAGCCTGTTGCTGTTTTTTATAACCTTTAGTGCTTCGGCACAAAACCTAAACGTACAAGGTAAAGTAACTACCGAACAAGGTACACCTCTTGCCAATGCACAGGTTATAAACACCACTATAAATACTGCGGCCGTAACAGACCAAAACGGTACGTTTACCATAAAGTGCGGCCCTACAGCGCATTTGGTAATTTATACAGATGGCTATGAAATGGCTGTGCTTGATGTAAACGCTAACAGCAACATCCCTGATATTACGTTAAAAAAAATTACAGAACTTACAGAGGTAGTTATAGAGCGCAACCTGCAAAAACGCTCGGCTATAGGTTACCTTAAAGATATAGAAGGCACTAACATATATGCGGGAAAAAAAAGTGAGGTGATTACGGTAGACCGCCTGGTGGCAAACAAAGCCGTAGGTACTATGCGCCAGATATATGCCCAGGTGGTAGGCCTTACTTTTAACGAAGGTGCCGAAGGCGGGCTACAGCTAAACATTGGCGGGCGCGGGCTTAACCCTAACCGTACCAGTAACTTTAATACCCGCCAAAACGGCTACGACATTAGCGCCGATGTTTTGGGTTACCCTGAAAGTTACTACACCCCACCAGCCGAAGGTGTAGAAAAAATACAGGTGGTTCGTGGAGCGGCTTCATTACAATACGGTACTCAATTTGGCGGTCTGGTAAACTTTATAATGCATCAGCCCTCTAAAAAACCTATAGAGGTAGTACAACGAAACACACTGGGCTCTTACGGATTGTTTACCAATTTTAGCAGTGTAAGCGGCACTGAGAAAAAATTCAGCTTTTATACCTTTTTCAATTACAAGCAGGGTAACGGCTTTAGGCCAAATGCCAACTTTAACAGCCGTAATTTCTTTATCAACCTCAATTACGCATTTACAGAAAAAACAGTATTGCGCTTTGATTATACATTGTTCGACTACCTGGCAAAACAACCGGGTGGTCTTACTGACCTGATGTTTTACCAAAACATGCTGCAAAGTAACCGTACAAGAAACTGGTTTGGCGTTAACTGGAACCTGTTTAACCTGAAACTGGAACATAAGTTTACAGAAAATGCCAACTTTAATGTACAGTTCTTTGGGCTTAATGCCAGCCGCGAAACGGTAGGCTACCTTAGTAACCGGGTAAGTGGTGCCGACCCCGGAGAGGGGCGCGACCTGATTAAGGGTAAATTTGTAAACTGGGGTGCAGAAGCAAAGTTTTTGCAGCAATATACCATTAACAATCAAAAGAGTGCGTTTTTAATTGGCGCAAAATATTACCAGGCGCAAAATACTGGCTACCAAGGCCCCGGCAGTGCCGGTAGCGATGCTAACTTTACCCCCGCAACCGTTGATTTTCCTAGTTATGCTAACCAAAGTGATTACAAATATCCCAACCTTAACGTAGCCTTATTTGCTGAGAACATATTCAGGCTGTCGCCAAAGTTTACTATAACGCCCGGCCTGCGCTATGAGAACATCAATACAAAATCGCAGGGATACTGGCGCCATATAAATACTGACCTGGCCGGAAATGTAATACTGGATGAAAGGCTGGATGAGAACGTAACAAAGAACCGAAACTTTTTTCTGGCAGGCATTGGCTTAAGTTATAAGCCCACGCAAAAAGCCGAGTTGTATGCCAATATTTCGCAAAATTACAGGTCGGTTACATTTAGCGATATACGCACCGCTACACCGGGGCTTGTTATCGACCCTAATATTACCGACGAAAAAGGCTTTACCAGCGATATAGGCCTTCGCGGAAAAATAGATGAACGTTTTAGCTACGATACAAACGTATACGCCCTTCTATATAACGACAAAATTGGCGAATACCAGCGTGTAAATCCTAACGGCGGAGGTGCTGTGGTACGTTACCGGAGTAACATAGGTACAGCCATTACCTACGGATGGGAAGCCTTGGGCGACTGGAACATAAGCAATACATTCTTCAAGCAAAATAATAACTTCTTGTGGACGCTTTTTGTAAACAACGCCATAACTGACAGCCGTTACTTAAAAACAGATGCGCCAAATATTAAAGGAAACAAAGTAGAGTTTGTACCCACAATAAACCTTAAGACCGGAACAACCGTTGGGTGGGGTAATTTTAAAGCATCGGCCCAGGTAATGTACGTATCACAGCAGTTTACAGACAGTAACAACAGTACCGCAAACGAAACTGAAAACACGTTTGGGGTTTTCGGGCAAATCCCATCTTATTACGTTGCCGATGTTTCGGCAACGTATACATGGCGCTGTGTAAAACTGGAAGCCGGCGTTAATAACCTTACAAACAACTACTACTTTACACGCCGTGCCACCGGATACCCCGGCCCGGGTATATTACCCAGCGAACCGCGCACTTTTTACACTACACTACAAATAAAACTATAAACACAAATGGCTCCCTAAACGGAGCCGTTTGTATATTAGCCAACTATGCCTTAAACATCTGCCGGTTCCAGCTGGCTGCTTACAGCCAGGCGATTCCAGGCATTAATGGTTACGGCAGCCACAATAAGTTGGGCTATGTACTCATCGGTAAAAAATGATTTTGCCAGCGTGTATGTAGCATCTGTAAGGCCGCGACGACTTATAAGCGTCACTTCTTCGGCTATTGCCAAAACAGCTTTTTCCTCATCTGTAAATAACGTTGTTTCTTTCCAGGCATTAAGCAGGAAAATACGCTGTTGCGTTTCTCCGTACTTTAGCGCGTCTTTTGTATGCATATCTATACAAAATGCACAGCCGTTTATTTGAGATGCCCTTATTTTAAGCAGTTCTTTATGTGTTTTTGTAAGCGGTGTGCTTTCTACGTATGCCGAAAGGGCATAGAGTGCTTTGGTAGCCTGTGGTAGTTTTTCTATAACATTAATGCGTGTTTTCATAATACTATAATTTTTATGTGTTATTAATTACAGTACAAAGTTGGGCATAGACAGCCTAAAAAAACTTAAACAGGTTTAAGAACGCTTTTTGCTACGGATTTCACTAAGATATTCGGGCGTAAAACCCAAAAACGAAGCCAAAAGGTACTGCGGCACACGCTGTACAAATTGCGGATGATTATCTAAAAAGTGGAAATACAATTCTTCCCTTGAAAAGCCGTAGAGGTATTTAATCCGCATTTGGCTTGCAGCAGACGCACGCTGGTAAACAAACCTGAAATAACGCTCCATTTGCGGAAAATCTCTTACCAGTGCTCCCTGCTTCTCAAAGCTTATTACAAGAACATCGCTTTTTTCCACTGCCTGTATAAAAAACTCAGATGCAAGCTGGCGTTCATAAGCAATATTATCAGTAATCCACCAGTTTTCTATAGCAAACTCCGTGGTTTGTTCAGTACCCTTATCAGTAACAAAAAACTTCCGCAGGCAACCGCTTAGTACAAAATAATGATTGCGGCAAACCTGCCCTGCTGTTACAAGATTTTGCTTTCGCGACACACTCACAACGGTAAAATAGCCAATTATTCTATTAAAGTCGTCATCGTTAAGCGTTACAAACTTACCTATATGCTGTTTAAATCCTTCCATACATAATCATTGGCAGCAAAGTTTAGATAAAAATTCGGTATAACACGTACGTTAATAAAATTATAACCCCAAAACGTTACATATTGTTAATCAAATATTTTGCAGAGGTAATGAAAATATACGCAAAGTAAAGTAAATATTAACAAATG
>JAAXJD010000074.1:9897-17254 GCA_012270005.1 Flavobacterium sp.
CTATAATAGAACCCTCGAAATTTGCGGAATTATTACAGGATATACAAGAAAGAAATTTTCGTTTTGAATGCCCACATGCATATGACTCAAATCTATCTTTAAAATTGAGGGTCTTACAAGCTCCAAATCAGAACCAATGAAAATAATTGATTAATAACCTAAAAAATTAACGCTATGCATATTTCTATTTTTCGCACGATTTACAAAAATGTAATTGACAACCAAAGGATAGAGCTTTTGCTGCAACGCCACAACATCTCATTCGAAAAAACATTATATGATAAAGGGTCACGCTACAAAATAGCTTCAGACAACGAAGACTCTATAAACATCTTCAAAAAGCACCTAAATATGATTTATCCGCAAATCGCGCTATAATACCAAGCCTCCTGAACAAGGAGGTTTTTTTATGCTAGAAAATCAACATTAACACAATAGCTTCATTCAAAACACTCAAAATAAAAAAGCCTCTGATTTATCAGAGGCTTTTGTTGTGCGGGTGAAAGGACTCGAACCTTCACACCGTGAGGCACCAGATCCTAAGTCTGGCGTGTCTACCAATTTCACCACACCCGCAGGGTTGCAATATTGTATAGTTTAAAAAACAATACATTTACACTTCGTGGAGAAGATGGGAGTCGAACCCACGACCTCTTGCATGCCATGCAAGCGCTCTAGCCAGCTGAGCTACATCCCCGAATTGTGAGGGCAAATATAGTGCTTTTAATTTTCATTTTCCAAACATTTACGTAAAAAACATTACGCCAAATCAGTTAGCTGTTTTAAGCCAGCCGGTTATGCTTAGGCGGGGGCGTTTTACAGGCTTAACCTCGTGTTCTAAAAGCTGGCTTTCAAAAACCACTACCCTGCCCTGCAGCGGAAACACCGTGATTTCCTCCTCTCCACCGTTCGGTTGAGGAAGATATATAGCCAGTTCACCACCGTATTCGGGTTTCCAGTCTTCGGCATTCAGGTAGCAAATAAAGCTGAGCTTGCGGCTATTGCTGTTATGGAAATTATCCAGGTGGCGTTTATAAAATGTTCCTTCCGGGTATACGGCATAATGAAATTCCTGCTGGCGGATTCCCATATAGCAGGTGCGGTTTAAGTAGGCAGCAAAATCCTTAACCTTATCCAGGAACACGCGCTCGGCGCCATCTGCAGTTTCATCTAGCCAAAGGATAAAATCTCCGCGTATGGCGGCTACAACCTGCTCATCGGCCTGATGCCCTATAGCCGACTTTTTAAAACTGTCCTGCTCATATTTTTTAAGGATGTCGGCGCGCAATACCGCAACCTCTTCCGGGGTAAAAAAGCCGTCGGCCACTGCGTAGTGGTTATCCATAAGCCCGTCTATAAGCTGCTCGTACAGCGGATTCAGTTCTAATTCGTCCATAAATAATAGGCTGTAAAAATACCCTCCAAAGATAGTGGTAAAATATAATACCCCGCGGCGCAATATTTGCTAACTTTGCAGCCGTAAATTTCTATTGCAATGAGTAACATCAGGATTACCAAACAATTTAGTTTTGAAACCGGCCACGCCCTTTACGGATACGACGGAAAATGTAAAAACGTACACGGCCACAGCTACAAATTATCGGTTACGGTTATAGGCAAGCCTATTACCGATACTGCTAACGTAAAATATGGCATGGTGATAGATTTTGGCGACCTGAAGAAAATTGTAAAGGAACAAATCGTAGACGTGTTTGACCACGCTACCGTTTTTAACAAAAACACACCGCACATAGAGCTTGCCGCAGAGCTGCAAAATCGCGGACACCACGTAATACTGGTAGACTACCAGCCTACAAGCGAAAATATGGTTATTGATTTTGCGGCAAAAATAAAGGCGTTGCTACCTGCAGATGTGGCGCTGCACTCATTAAGATTACAGGAAACCGAAACGTCTTTTGCAGAGTGGTACCAAAGTGATAACCTGTAAGCGCATTGCACGGTAAGCATGGAAAAACAACTCAAAATATATTTTGCCTCAGACCAGCATTTTGGCGCACCCACGCCTGAACTTAGCGTACCACGCGAACGGCGTTTTGTAAAATGGCTGGACGAAATAAAGCAGGATGCCGATGTACTGTTCCTGGTAGGCGATTTATTCGACTTTTGGTTCGAATATAAAACCGTGGTACCCCGTGGTTTTGTACGGGTACTGGGCAAGCTTGCCGAACTAAAGGCACACGGTATAGAAATCCATTTTTTTGTGGGTAACCATGACTTATGGATGGACGACTATTTTGAGAAAGAACTTGGCATACCGGTATACCACCGCCCTCAGGAATTTACTTTTAACGACAAAAGCTTTCTTATAGGCCATGGCGATGGGCTGGGCCCCGGCGACAAAGGCTATAAGCGCATGAAAAAGGTGTTTACAAATCCGGTGTCTAAGTGGTTGTTTCGCTGGCTGCACCCCGATGTGGGTGTAAAACTGGCACAGTATCTTTCGGTAAAAAATAAGCTGATTTCCGGCGATGAAGATGTAAAGTTTCTTGGCGAGGAAAACGAGTGGCTGGTATTGTACAGCAAGCGTAAGCTGGAAACAAAACATTACGACTACCTCATCTTTGGCCACCGCCACCTGCCTATGGTAATTAAAGTGGGCCCTGATTCAGAATACGTAAACCTGGGCGACTGGATTATATACTTCACTTATGCTGTTTTTGATGGCAATACCTTTGAGCTGAAGAAGTACGAAAACTAATTACGGCCTTCATTAAACACATAACCCTGTAAGGCTACGTTAAACAGAGCACCTTCTACCAGGTCTTTTATTTCGGTATACTCTAGGTGATTTACTGCAAGGTCTATTTCGGGTACAGGGGTTTTTAATAAAAACTTATGGCAACGTCCTTTCATGGCGCAGCTTTCGCAACGCATTTCTTTACAGTTGTTTATAAGCTCTGAAAATTCGCTTAGCTGATACGGCGTCAGGTAAAAACCCGTTTCACGAAATACAAGCTGAATTCGGTTTTGAAGCACTTTCCCGTCCTTCTTCCAGTAAAATGCTACGCCAAAATTATTGTGGTATAGTTGCGATACTTCTTTCATATTTACCCTCATTGCGTTTCCACAAATATAATTATTAATTAGAATCATTCTAAACAATATTGTTTTTTTAATGTTAAAATGGTTACGGCAATGTTTTTGTTGCTACTTTTGCAACACATGAAAAGAAAAATAGCCATATTCAACCTGGTATTGATGGCATTGGTACAGTTTACCATTGCCTTTAAATCTTTTCACGCTTTTTCGCACCACCATGATGATACACACAAAACAGAACACGCATTAAAATATAAAGCGGAACTGACTGCAGACCATCATGACGATTGTAAGGTGTGTGATTTTCATTTTGACTTTTTCACTGCGCCTCAGCAGTTTTTCTTAAAGCTGCATTTTCCATACTATCATATTGGCTACACGTTTAACGTTGTAGAAGGGTTTACTAATTTTCCGGGCAGCCTGTTTTCCCTGCGGGGCCCTCCTTCACTAATCTAGAAAACACTATTTGCTCCTGATTTCAAGGCTGTAATCTTATAGCCATAAATGTATCAGGACGCTAACGGCATACCCATGCCCTATTCATTCATTTTCTCAGATTAAATTTACCATGCGAAAACTCGTTATGCTTATAGCCTTTTTGGCTACAGGCTGGTGTGCGCAGGCTCAATATTCTGTTAGTGGAACGGTAAGCAACAGCCAAAGCTTTCCGTTAGATGGTGCACACATCCACCTGGACGAAAACCACGCTACAGCCTCATTGCCTGACGGCACCTACAACTTACCCGGCATTACAGCAGGCAGCCATAGAATAGTAATATCTTACATAGGCTATAAGAGCCTGGATACGGTAGTTAACCTTTACCGTAACCTGATTATAGATGCGCGGCTTAAACCGGAAAATCAACAATTGCAGGAAGTGGTTGTCAGCCAAAATTTGGCAGCAGTCACAACTGTGCATACCCAAAAGCTAAACACCGCCACGTTAGAAAAATTTAGCGGTGCAACACTGGGTGACGCCCTGCGTGAAATAGCAGGAGTAAGCTCGCTACGCACAGGCAGCACCGTTGTAAAGCCTGTAATTAATGGATTGCACAGCAGCCGCGTACCTGTATTTACAAATGGCGTTCGTTTGGAAGACCAGCAATGGGGTACAGAACACGCCCCAAACCTCGACGTAAACGCTGCCGGGAAAGTAACTGTAATTAAAGGTGCCGGTGCGCTACAATACAGCGGTGATGCCGTGGGCGGATTAGTTCTTGTAGACCCTTTAAACATAGATAAAGATACCCTTACGGGGCGTACTATAATGACTGCCGACAGTAACGGGCGCGGTGGTACACTGGCTACAAGCCTGTACAAAGGTGCCGAAAAAGGCTGGGCGTGGAACCTGGGCGGTACCCTAAAATACCTGGGCGACAGGCAAACGCCAGATTATGTACTAAGCAACACCGGAAACCGTGAAGCTAACTTTAACTCCAACCTTAAGTACATAGGCGATAAGTACACTTTAGGAGCATCATACAGTTTTTATAACGCCACCATAGGCATTGCTACAGCTACCCACATAGGAAGCCTGGGCGATTTGGTCACCGCCATAAACAGCCGGCAGCCTAATGTTATTAATCCGTTTACCTACCGTATTGGTGCGCCAAGGCAAGAGGTGCAGCACCATTTGGGCAAGCTGAACTATAACCGGGAATTAGCCAATGGCAGTTCGCTGTCCGTACAATACGCGTTTCAGCTGAACCGAAGGAAAGAGTATGACCTGCGCCGTGGCGCTTTAGAGAACGTTGCTGCGTTAGACCTCACCCTGGCAACGCACGCGGTAAATGCTGACTGGAAGAAAGAAAGCGGGGATAACACTTATAAAGCCGGGACAAGCGTAGCCTATCAGCAAAACAATGCAAACCCTGCGACGGGTATACGCCCGTTAATTCCTGATTATACAAAAATTGATGCGGGTGCATACGCCATTACAAACCATAGGTTTAGTAATACCCTTTCGGGTGAAGCGGGGCTGCGTTATGACTTTAGCCATGTACTGGCTAAAAAGTACTACCAAGTGTCGCGCTGGAATGACCTGGGGTATAACGACGGCTCGTTTGACCATTTTATTAAAGAAGACCTGGGCACCCAGTATTATACCGAACCAAAGTTTACCTACCATAACCTTTCGGCAAGTTTAGGGATTCGCAAACAACTTACCGATGCCATAGACCTTATTGGTAACGTGAGCCTTGCCATGCGCAACCCTAACCCAAGCGAACTCTTTAGCGACGGGCTTCACCACAGCAATGCCACCATAGAGCTTGGTAGCCTGCGCACCAAAAAAGAGGAATCTGTAAAGGCGTCTGTAACGTTACTTAAACAGGCAGGCAGGCTTACTTTTGAGCTTACGCCGTACATAAACCGCATTAATAACTTTGTTTACCTGCAACCTACAAACCTGGAATACACCATACGTGGTTCGTTTCCGGTGTACCGTTACCGGCAAACAAATGCGCTTATGGCGGGCACTGACCTACACCTAGGCTATAACATTACCGAGAACCTTACATACGGGTTAAACGCTGCGTATATCTACGCACAAAACACACGAGACAACCTGCCGTTAGTAGATATGCCTCCTGCAAATTTTGCGAACAGCCTGCGTTTTACGCAAAAGAAATGGTACAATTTCTTTGCCGAGCTACGCAGCGAAACCGTATGCAGGCAATGGCGCTATCCTGATTATAATTTCTATGCAGATATCCCACAGACAAATGGCACTGTAAGCACTTATGTAGATATAAGTACGCCACCTGCAGCGTATCAGCTGTTTCACATAAGTACAGGAGCACAGTTTACATTGGGTAAAACAACGGCTGCAGTTAGCCTATCTGCTTTTAACCTGTTTAACACCACCTACCGCGACTACCTTAACCGTCAACGCCTTTACGTAAACGAAACAGGCCGAAACATTCAGCTACAAGTTAAATTAAATTATTAATACACACTTAAATCCATTTTTCCATGAAAAACCTAAAGATGATGGCACTGGCTGCTATCGTAGTATCAGCTGCATCATGCAGTAACGACGACAAACCACAACAAGTAATTGAAAACGAAGTTATAACCACCGTAACGGCTACCCTTACCCCTAATGGCGGTGGTACTGCCATTGAACAAAAGTCGCAACACCTGGACGGCGATGGGCCAAACGCGCCTGTAGTTACCGTAAGCGGATCCGTAACAGCGGGTGCCAGCTATACCGGCACAGTAACCTTTTATAACGAAATGGTTTCTCCTGCCGAGAACATAACCACTGAAATTGAAGAGCTGGGTGTAGAGCACCAAATTTTCTTCCGCCAGAGTGGACTTGGAACATTTACCTATGCAGATACATTTTAATACGTTAAACCTATAGGTCTAAGATTGAACTACACGGCAGCGACCGCTGCTACAAGCGGAAACCTTACCCTGACACTAAGGCACTTACCTAACAAATCAGGTAATGGCGTATCGGGTGGCGATATTACCAATGCAGGCGGCAGCACAGATGCCGAAGTTGTTTTCCCTATTACAGTACAGTAAAAAACAAGAGTGTGGAAGTGAAAAAAACCCACTCTTGTTTTAAAAACCCCTGAGCCCCAAAAAGGTTCAGGGGTTTTATTTTGGCCCAAACACATAAATAATCGATAAAATGTAGTACCGGTCACCGCTCCTGCATAAAGAATAAATAATAAAAATTAGATTTATGGTAATTATATCTAATTGTGTATTTCTGAAAAAAACTGAAAAATTTTTAACATAATTTTTATTAAATTAGTTAACATATTCATTCACAATAGACTAAACAACTGCTTATGAATTCTAATTTTACTAACATTATCCGCATTGTGCTAGGCCTTGTACTTATAGTGTTTGGCATTAATAAAATCTACTCTTTTATTCCCCTGCCACAGCCCCCTGTTGAAGCCGCAAATTTCATAGAGTCTTTAGTAAACACCGGCTATATGCTATCGTTAATAGCCATTGCCGAAATTTGTGTTGGCTTAATGCTTGTTATCAGGTTATGGGTGCCGGTAGCATTATTGCTATTGGTTCCGTTATCATTAAACATATTGTTTTTTCACCTGTTTTTAAACGTTCCCGGTATAGGGGCGGCAATGCTGGTTACAGGTCTAAACGCTGTATTGCTGTATAAAAACAGGAAACGGTATGCACCCCTCTTCCGGGAGGCATACTAAATCACACCCCCGTGCGGAGATACCCGTGCCCCAACACGGGTATTTTTTTGTATGTCTCGTCCTGAAAAAAGTTGACTACTAAATGTCAACACTATGGAAAAACATGA
>JAAXJD010000106.1:0-6914 GCA_012270005.1 Flavobacterium sp.
ATGGTGTGGTACACGTTCATAACGTCGTCATCTTCTTCAATTTTTTCAAGAAGTTTTTCCACATCAGCCACCTGCTCTTCGGTAAGCTGTTTTGTTACCTGAGGTATCCTCTCAAATCCTGAAGAAAGGATTTCAAGGCCACGGTTTTCCAGCTCTTTCTGTATGGCTCCAAAGCTTTCAAACGGCGCGTACATAACAATACCGTCTTCATCGGCAAAGATTTCCTCTACACCAAAGTCTATCATTTCCAGTTCCAGTTCTTCTACGTCCTGGCCTTCGGCAGGTATACGGAAGTTACAGGTGTGGTCAAACATAAACTCTACAGAACCCTGGGTTCCCATAGTACCGTTACACTTATTAAAGTAGCTGCGTATGTTAGCTACGGTACGGTTATTATTATCTGTAGCAGTTTCTATAAGTATGGCAATGCCGTGCGGCGCGTATCCTTCAAAAAGTACCTCTTTAAAGTTAGCGGTATCTTTATCAGATGCTTTTTTAATAGCACGCTCTACATTGTCTTTAGGCATGTTTGCTGCCTTGGCATTTTGTATAACAGCCCTTAGCCTTGAGTTGGTTTCAGGGTTTGGCCCACCTTCTTTAACGGCCATTACAATATCTTTACCTATACGGGTAAAGGTTTTGGCCATGGCAGACCAACGTTTCATTTTCCTGGCTTTCCTGAATTCGAACGCTCTTCCCATAATGTTTACGTATTTGGAGCACAAAAATATAATTATTCATGCTTTTTGCCAAAACAAAACGAAAGCGTTTTTTAGTGCTTTTTGTATTTGTTAAGGTCGTGCAGAATATTTATCCCCTCTGCTATGTAAGGGTCTGTTTTTATGCTTTTTATCTTAAAGTCGTTTACCGTTTTTACAAACTCAGGGCTTCCTTCGGCCTCGTAGCTGCCCGTTACCGGGATGTCCTGCTCTGTTTCGGCTATTTTTTTTATGTCTTTATACAGTGCATCTGTGCTGTGCACCATGTTAAAAATCGCATTGAACGTTACCGGCAGCTTTTTTCGGTCCTCGTAGTATACTTTTTTAATCTGGTCGTTTAGCTTTTGCATGGCTACAAAACGTGCATTTGTCTTTATGCGCTCGTTGCTTAGGCTGGCAGCCTCTTTTATAGGCAGTTCGGGCAATTTTGCATAACGCAGTTTTAGGGGTATAGAATCGTTCGGAAGCGCATTTGGCAGCGCACTTTCGCGCTGTACCAGTAAATCAAAAAGGGTAGGTATGTTTACATCGGGCACTATGCCGCTGTACTGTGCGCTTTTTCCGCTTACGCGATAAAACCGGTCTATGGTAACCTTTACAAAGTCGTTTTCATCTTTGTCGGTAAGGGGCAATATATTTTGCATTGATGCTTTGCCGTGCGTGGTGCTGCCTGCTATAACCGCCCGGTTATAATCCTGCATTACACCCGCAAAAAACTCACTAGCCGACGCACTATAACCGTTAACCAGCACTACCATAGGGCCGCTGTAAATCATGCCCCGGTTATAATCACGAATGGTATTGTATTTAAGGTCTTTATCAGTTAGGGTGGCTACCGGGCCGTAGTTTATAAACATACCGCACAGTTGTATTACCTCGTCCATAGAGCCACCACCGTTAAACTGAAGGTCTACTATAAGGCCTTTAATGCCCTGTTCTTCCATTTTTGCTACCGCTGCTGCTGCGTCTGCCGCTACGCCTTTACCATCAGGATTGTCGTAATCAGTATAAAAGCTCGGTATTTTAAGGTAGCCCGTTTTATTATCGCCTTTGCCCAGTATATAGTAGTATACAAGGTTTTGGTCGTCTTTCATTACTTCTTTTTCTACGGCAACCTGTGTGGTAGTACCGTCTTTTTTACGCAGTGTAAGCGTTACGTTTTTATAGGTGTCGCTGGTTAAAAACGTATTAACCGACTGCAATGTGGCGCAAGACACCGTTAAATCCTGCCCGTTTGCCGCTACCCGTATTATTTTATCGCCCTTGTCTATCTTACGGGTTTTAAACGATGGCCCTCCGGGAATTACGTCTTCTACCACCAGGTTTTCTTCATCTTCAGTGGTTACATACAGCCCCAGCGAATACCCTTGTGTGGAGATGTTAGATACAAACGACGACTTTTCGTTATAGTTAAAGTACGTAGAATGCGGATCAAAATACGAGCAGAACACCGAGAAGAACCTATTAAATAAAGCATTCTCAAATCCTTCAGCAGGGTTTAGCAGGTTGTTTATACGGCACAGGTAGGTATCTGTAACCTTACTTTTTGTTTGCTGAAAAAGCTTTGGCAATACCTTTAGCAGCGAATCTTTATTGCTGCTGGTTTCGGCTATTTCTTCCAGTATGTCGTAGGTTATTTTTTTACGGTAGTACCGTTTTATGCGCTCTACATCGTTTATAAAAGGGAATGCTTTTTTAGAATAAAAAATGGTGTCTTTAGTAAAATAGCTCAGCTGCTCGCTTTGTATTTCCTCTACCATTTTTTTTCGCCTTAACAAAGCGGTTTTATAGGTCTTGGCAAAATCGCCTAAAAAGCTGCATTGCGTTTTTTGTATGTAGTCGTCTATTTTTAAGCGGTGTACACTCAGTGCCTTGTACTCTGTCTCGGTAAACAGTACGTGGTTTTCGTCCAGGTCGTCTATTACCGTATTAAATACGTAGGCAGAAAGGCTGTCGTTAAGCGGCTTTGGCTTAAAGTGCTTTTGCTGTAGCAGTGCGTTTATTTTAGAAAACTTGGCGCATGCCTCATCATACTGTTGTGCAAACAGATGGCTGGAAAAAAGTAAAAATAGTAAGGCGGTTTTCTTCATAAACGGCGTGATTGTATGCCAAATGTAACGAAAAAAGCCGCTAAACCCTTACGGTTTGCGGCTTAAATATTTTATAAAAAAATACTTACTTTTTGTAGAACGGAAGTTTTACCACTTTTGCAGCTACATCATTTTTACGGATTCGGATAAAAATTTCACTGCCTTCTGTGGCAAGTTCGGTAGGAACATAACCCAGCCCGATGCCTTTGCCTAACGATGGCGATTGCGTGCCCGATGTTACTATGCCTATAACTTCGCCTGCGGCATTTACAATTTCGTAATCATGGCGCGGAATACCACGCTCTGTAAGTTCAAACCCTACAAGTTTACGGCTTACGCCTTCTTCTTTTTGTTTTTTAAGTGCCTCGCTGTTTGTAAAGTCTTTAGTAAACTTGGTTATCCAGCCCAGGCCGGCCTCAATAGGCGAGGTGGTATCGTTAATATCGTTACCGTACAGGCAAAAGCCCATTTCCAAGCGAAGGGTATCGCGGGCAGCAAGGCCTATTGGCTTGATGACAAAAGAAGCACCGGCTTCAAACACCTTGTTCCATATTTGTTCTATCTCCGTGTTTTTGGCATAAATTTCAAAGCCACCGCTACCGGTATAACCTGTTGCCGAAATAATAACGTGCTCAATGCCTGCAAAATCGGCTACCTCAAAATGGTAGTATTTTATAGCCGAAAGGTCTATGCTTGTAAGCGCCTGCATGGCCTCTACCGCCTTAGGCCCCTGTATGGCAAGTAGCGAATAGTCATCTGAAAGGTTTTTCATATCTACACCCAGGTCGTTGTGTTTAGATATCCACTCCCAGTCTTTATCTATGTTGCTGGCATTAACTACCAGCAGGTATTGTTCGTCTTTAATTTTGTACACAATAAGGTCGTCTACAATACCCCCGTTGTTATTAGGCAGGCAAGAGTACTGTGCACGGCCCACGGTAAGAGTAGCAGCGTCGTTACTGGTTACTTTTTGTATAAGGGCAAGGGCATTAGGGCCTGTAAGTAAAAACTCGCCCATGTGCGACACGTCAAATACGCCCACACCGCTTCTCACGGTTTCGTGTTCTATGTTTACTCCTTCATATTGTACGGGCATGTTGTAGCCTGCAAACGGTACCATTTTGGCACCTAACGATTCGTGAATGTGTGTAAGCGCTGTGTTTTTCATTTTTTTAAAGAATAAAATTTCCGGACGCTAATTTATTGAAAAAATCACAATAAAGACTCCTAATTTTACGATATAACTGTTTTATTGCTCAGTGTTATAAAATTGGATGCTGCTTTTTTAAACCCTGTGTGCCAAACAGCCAAATTATGTACATTTGCATTATGCGATATATTGTAATACTATTATTATTCGTGGGCTTTTCAGCCAAAGCCCAGCAGGTAACCATGCACTGCGGCTACGATTTTACGTCGTATCTGGTAATTGACGCGCATGAAAGCGGAAAAACAGAAAACATAAAAAACCTAAAGGTTACCGTGGTAGACAGCCTAGGCAGGGATGTTATAAATGTAGGTAATATGTACAGCTGGAGCCGTGCCAATGAGCCCCTTAAGTTTAAGCAAAACTACGCCATAGGCGATGACAACCAACCATTACCCGCAGGCACTAAGCTTACCGGAAAAGAACGCTGGTTTTTTCCGTATGCTAAAGATAATTATGTACTCTCTGTAGCCAACACCTTCCCGGCAGACCGTTTTAGCTTAAAGATAGAAGATGTAGACGGTAAGGAAAATGGCGGCCAGTTTAAAACCGTTATACAGCCGCTGTATTCATACAATATGTACGTGCTTTGTAGTAACGAAAGCCAGCAGGCAGCTATAAAGTTTGGCCGGAAAATGAATAAACCTATAGATGTGGTACTCGAAAAAAAGTAACACAAAACAAATAAACCAATCATGTCTAAATCAATTTCTTTTGTGACTGTATTAGTTGCCGCAACATTTATTTCATGTAAAAATGAAAAAAAACAACCCGCTCCGGAAAAAACGGATACTGTGGTTACTACACCATCTAAATTGCCAAAGGATGATCAAAGTGCAGACAAGGAACAAATAACCCAACTTATACGCAGAACATTAGTGTGGGCAGACGGGAAAGCCCCTGATTTGTTGCCTGCTTTAGAAAATCCAGGGGATACGATTTCTACAGGTATCGATTTTAAAAAGCAGGTTGTAAATCTTAACATTTTAAAGGCTTCCGGTTTTTTTTCTAAGGAGTTTGTGGATAACGCCAGTAACATAGCAAAAACAATAGACAAGAATTTAAAGGCAGGTAAATATGGCATGTGGGATACGCGTGAAATTCCACCGTTTAATATTTATAACGATGTTAGTCCCTGGTGCAACTGCCAGGATAATTTTGAGTGGGATGAAGTAGAAACAGAGGTTATTAGCCTGGATAATAATAAGGGTGAGCTTAAATGGAAATTTCGGGCAAGCCCCGGAGCTGATCAAAGTTGGAAAGATTTCAGCTACAAGTTCAGGGTAGTAAAGGACGGTGGTGAATGGAAAATATCCTACATGGAAGGTTTTGATTATGATGAAGCCGTAAAAGTTTTTTAAAAATCTAACTGAAAATATAAAAGCCCGTAACTTTACAATGGTTACAGGCTTTTTTTATACACTTAGGTTAGGGAAGTTACATTGTTTATTTGGTATACAGTAACGATGCAAGGCTGGCATCACGCTGGTACACGTCGTCAAAAAACGCTACGTTGCCATTTTCATCGGCCCATGCAGTAAAGTAGGTAAGGTATACCGGTATTTTCTTTTTCAGTACATAACTGTTTTCTTTACCCGCATTCATAGCCTTGTCTACTTTGGCCTCATTCCATCCACCATCTTTACCGGTAATTTTTATGGCAAGCTCACGGGCTTTCTCCACACGTACACAGCCGTGGCTATAGGCCCTGTCGTCTTTATTAAACAAGCCTTTTGCGGGCGTATCGTGCAGATAAATATTGTTTGTGTTTGGGAACATAAACTTTACAAGCCCCAGCGAATTGGTTCCGCCCGGTTTTTGCCTTATGTGTTTGCCGTTATAGTATTCCATATTATGGTCGGCAAGGTAGTTAGGGTTTTTAGCGATGCCTGGCTTAATTTCTTTTTCTACAATGCTCGGCGGCACGTTCCAGTATGGGCTAAACACTATATAGCTCATTTTTCCGCTAAAAATAACCGTGCGGTTAGCTTCTTTACCTACCACTACATTAGAAGTAAGGTCTATTTTTCCATCCCTTACATAGCGCAGCCTGTACGATGGTATGTTTACTGCTATGTATTCCTTTTCCTTATCTATACCTGTAGGTACCCAGCGGCAACGCTCCATATTAACGGCAATGGTACGTATGCGGTCTGCTACAGGAATGTTTAATTCTTTTATAATACTTTCTGTAACTATGCCCTTGTAGCTACGGTAGTGAATGTCTTCGTATTTTTTAACCGCGTCATTCAGTTCGCTGTCAAATTCGCGTTTCTTATCGTCAGCTTTCAGGTATCCCTCTACGGCAAGGCGCGCCCTTAAGGCCGCTACAGCAGTACCGGTATCGCCCTCTTTAAGTGATTTTTGTCCATTTGCAAGGTTAATGGTTTTCCACCCGCCTTTTTTCTCGATGTCCCTGTACTTTTGCAATCCTTTTTTAAGATTGTTGTACTGGCTAAACACTTTAGACGAGCTACCGTTTATCTTCTGCGGATCCTGCATAAGCGTGTCCAGATAGGCTACATAATCCGTGTGCTGGCGTGGCAGGTACCAACCCGTTTCGCGGCTTTTGTCTGCCGGCAGTCCGCCCATGGTTTTATCGGCCCAGTAAAAATACATACCAGATATAAGCAACTCAGAGTTTACGTTTGGCTTTTCGCCCCTGCCAGAATCCTGGAACAAATCATCGAGTACGTTTTTGTAAGGTACCTTAGCCGGTAAACCCTCGTCGTCGAGTTGGTTTACACGGTTGTAAATAACCTCGGCAAATTCTATAAGCCCACGTTTTTCGTGCCAAATGTAATGCGGATGTTTACGGTACAGCTGGCGTATTTGGCCACTATAGGTGTTATACTCCGGATATTGATTTAAAAAGCCGGCAAATGCTGTAGTATCCAG
>JAAXJD010000106.1:6924-11850 GCA_012270005.1 Flavobacterium sp.
ACGTAAGGCTGGTTAGTAAGGCAATGCCCAGCACTGCTAAAATCTTCTTCATAAAGTAGGTTTCCTTTTTTTTATAAATGTAGGAAGAATTTTAATAAATAAAAGAGCCCAATACGCCATTAACGCATAATTAGCACTATTGGCTAACAGACTGTTAAAGTGCCTTACATGATATTTGTCATAGTTTTTTGCTGTAGGCGCCACTACTTTTATGTTGCGTACTACAAGTGTAACTTATGTTACTGTGGTAGTAATATCACCGCACTAATTTTACAGTATAAATTAATTACAGTACTATGAAAGTAGAACAAATATACACAGGCTGCCTGGCGCATGCCGCTTATTATATAGAGAGTAACGGTGAGGCTGCGATTTTTGATCCGCTGCGCGAGGTTCAGCCGTATATAAACCGTGCCGCAAAAGATGGCGCTACCATTAAGTACGTCTTCGAAACGCATTTCCATGCCGATTTTGTAAGCGGTCACCTGGATTTGAGAGAAAAAACCGGGGCGCAAATAGTGTTTGGCCCTACTGCAAACCCCGGTTACGAAGCTATTGTAGCCGAAGACGGACAGGTGTTTAGCGTGGGTAACAGCAAAGTAAAGGTGTTGCACACGCCCGGGCATACCATGGAAAGTACTACCTACCTGCTTATAGATGAAAACGGTAAGGAACACGGTATTATAACAGGCGATACCTTATTTATAGGCGATGTAGGCCGGCCGGATTTAGCGCGTCACGTGGTTTTTGAACTTACACAGGAAAAACTGGCTAGGCATCTGTATCATTCGCTTCGGGATAAGATTATGCCACTGCCGGATGATTTAATTGTATACCCTAATCACGGGGCAGGTAGTGCATGCGGTAAAAAAATGAGTAAGGAAACTACCGATACATTGGGCAACCAAAAGAAAACCAACTATGCCCTGCGCCCGGATATGACTGAGGATGAGTTTGTACACGAGGTGCTTAACGGGCTTACCACACCACCGGGTTACTTTCCTAAAAATGTAGTTATGAATGTAAAGGGCTACGAAAGCCTTGATGCGGTTCTTAAACGTGCAAAACATCCGCTGAGCCCGGTAGAGTTTGAGGTTACCGCAAATGTAACCGGCGCCTTAGTACTCGATGTACGCAACCCTGAGGAATTTGCCAAAGGGTTTGTGCCTAATAGTATAAACATAGGCTTAAACGGAAGTTTTGCCATGTGGGTAGGGGAGATGGTTAAAGATATTAACCAAAAGATACTACTTATTACCGAGCCGGGTACTGAAGAAGAGGCTATGATTCGCCTGAGCAGGGTGGGGTATGACCATACTATAGGTTTCCTTAAAGGTGGGTTTGAAGCCTGGAAAGCCGAAGGTAAACCCGTTGACACGGTAAACCGCATTTCAGCTGCCGAGTTTGAAACATATTATAATAAAAATGTGCCTGTTTTTGATGTGCGTAAGGCCAGTGAGTATGATAGCGAGCACGTTATTAATGTGGAGAATGTACCGCTTAATGCCATCTACGAGAATTTGGCATTGTTTCCTAAAAATAAAGAATTTATACTGCACTGTGCGGGCGGTTACCGCAGCATGATTGCGGCAAGTATATTAAAACAACTGGGCTATGATAACTTTGCCGATGTGGTGGGAGGATTTGCCGAAATAGCTAAAACAACTGTGCCTAAAACTGCCTACGTGTGCCCAAGCACATTGTTGTAGGCTAAAAATATGTTGCCATTTTCACTTTTTTTAAAGCCCTGTTAATACTATTGGCGGGGCTTTTTTAATTCAGTAATTTTAAGACACAAACAACAAAATAAGCAAACTACTATGGATAAATTTCAATCGCTTATAAACGGAAGCAAGCCGGTGCTGGTAGATTTTTTTGCTACCTGGTGCGGCCCTTGTAAAATGATGGCGCCAATACTTACCGAAGTAAAGGAAACCCTGGGAGACAGCGTAACCATAATTAAAATAGATGTAGATAAAAACCAGTCGCTTATGGCAAGCCCGCAGTTTCAGCTTAGGGGTGTGCCTACGCTTATGCTTTTTAAGGAGGGAAAAGTACTGTGGAAACAAGCCGGCGTAGTGCCTAAAGATGAAATTGTAAACCGGATTAAAAGCGTCTGTTAAGTTTTCAGTCGCAGTCTCAGTTTTCAGTTTAAGTATAACAGAAATAATAACTGATACGTTATAATTAAGATTTCAGATTTCAGATTCCACCCAATTTTAAAATCGGAGTGTTATTTAATCTGAAATCTGAAATCTGAAATCTAAAATTTTAATGCTGAAATCTATAACGGTTCCTGCTGGCTAAGGCAGTGGAAACTGCCAAGGCCCCAAATCAGGTCGGTGCTGTTTATGCCTATAACCTCACGGCCTTTAAAGCAATCGGTTAGTATATCCAGCGCTTTTTTATCGTTAACATCATCCTGGAACGTAGGCACAATCACGCTTTCGTTAGCTATGTAAAAGTTAGCATAAGATGCAGGCAACCTTTGGTCTTCCCATATCACCGCTTTTGGCATAGGAAGCTCTATAATATTTAGCTGTTTGCCATCCTGAAGGCGCATGCCTTTTAGCAGCTCCAGGTTTTCCTGCAGCAGATGATAGTTGTCGTCGTTTTTGTTTTCTTCTACAACCGTAACCACGGTGTCTTCGTTTACAAAACGGGTAATATCATCTATATGGCCATCAGTATCATCGCCTACAATACCATCGCCTAACCATAAAATGTGCTCTACACCATAATATTCTGTAAGATACTCCTCAATTTGGCCTTGGTTAAGGTTCGGGTTGCGGTTTTCGTTTAGTAAACATGCTGTGGTAGTAAGCAGTGTTCCTTTACCGTTAAACTCCACACTACCGCCTTCCATAACAATATCTGCGTTAAATACCTTTAATCCAAGTGCCTCGCCTATACGGGTAGGTATAACATCGTCCAGGTTAAACGGAGGGTACTTACCACCCCATGCGTTATAACCCCAGTCCACTATTGCTTTTTCTCCGGTTTGCTTGTTTACCACAAACGCCGGGCCGTGGTCGCGGCACCAGGCATCATTAGTAGGGTGGAAGTAAAAAGTAACTTCGCTCAGCTTAGCGTTTTTAACCAGTGGCAAGTAGATATTCAGCTCGTTTAATGCAAACTGCTTCATGGCTTCATCGGCCACGTTAATACATACTTTTTGGTGGCGGCTTACCTGTAGTATAAACTCGCAGTAGGGTTTATATATGGTATGCAGCTTACCCGGCCATGAATCTTCTTTATGAGGCCATGAAAGCCATAACGCACGCTGTGGTGCAAACTCGGCAGGGAAGCTAAAGCCTAACGATTTAGGCGTTTGTATATCTTTAAGTAATGACATTTTTTTGATATTGAGCCTCTATTCCTTAATTTATTTTAGGATAGGCTAACGTGAAACATTAAGATTGCTTCGTAGTACCTCCTCGCAATGACATGCGGATAAACAACCTGAAACTTTTACCGTCGGACTTCCGACTAATCGCCGTCCAGATACCTCTTTGTTATCGGCTGGTAGCTGTCTATGCGGCGGTCACGAAGGAAAGGCCAGTGCGTGCGGTAGTGGTCTGTAAGTTTAGTATCCACATCTACCACTACAGTTTCTTCCTCGTCATGCGTGCCCAGGTACAACAGTTTACCCTGCGGGTTAGCTACAAAGCTGCCGCCCCAAAACTTCATGGCGCCATCTTGCTCATAACCTACGCGGTTAACGCTTACTACGTGCACACCATTTGCCACAGCATGGCTGCGCTGTATGGTTTGCCAAGCGTCATATTGTTCTTTATTAGTGTCTTCGTCCTGGTCTGTAGCCCATCCTATGGCTGTAGGGTAGAACATAATTTCTGCACCCATAAGGGCGGTTATGCGGCTGGCTTCCGGATACCACTGATCCCAGCATATAAGCACACCTATTTTAGCAAACTTAGTCTGGAATACTTTGTAACCCAGGTCGCCCGGTGTAAAGTAAAACTTCTCATAAAACGCCGGGTCATCCGGTATGTGCATTTTACGGTATTTGCCCAGGTAGGTACCATCTGCATCTATAACCGCGGTAGTATTGTGGTACAGGCCTTCGGTACGTTTTTCAAATAACGATGCTATAATAACCACACCCAGCTCCTTAGCCACTTCGCTAAGTGTTTCTGTGCTTGGCCCTGGTATAGCCTCGGCCAGTTTAAAGTTTTCATAATCTTCTACATCGCAAAAATAAAGCGACGTAAACAGTTCCTGAAGGCATACAATCTGAGCGCCTTTAGCGGCAGCGTTACGAATTTCGCGTATGGCCTTATCTATATTCGGCTGCTTTTCTTTTACGCAGCTCATTTGTACCAATCCTACTTTTACTTTACCCATTTCTTGGTGTTTATAAAAATTTGAACAGCAAATTTACGCATTTTTTTCGGGATTAAATCTACCGCTATAGTTAGTGTTTGGTTAATTAAAACCAAGGTTACTAGCGGGCAAAAAATAAGATTGCCGTACCGATGCCCCGGCACAGCAATCTTTTTCAGGTTGGTTGGCATTATATATTAACGAGCCCCCTGTTAATATCTTTCATTATAGGGATTAGCAAGTTTCTTCATGGCTAATCTAGTGCTCTTATTTCAGTTATCAACTAGGATTTTCACTATAAAAACTATAGGTGTTTGCCTATAACATACGCCATGTCGCGGCGGTAACTTTATACAGAGCCCAAATTGGTTTTCTACGCGCGCAAAACCAATACTATTCCACTTCGAAGTAAACACACTATTTATCCAACTTTTTAATACCAATTTTTTAACAACCATTACCATGAAAAAAATTATCGCAGTGTTCGCACTCGCACTTCTATTTGTGCAGTGTGCAGAGGAATCTATGCCTTCAACTGAAACAAATGTTTTCCGCGTCCTGCAATGGCTGGATCGGTTGATC
>JAAXJD010000106.1:11860-17234 GCA_012270005.1 Flavobacterium sp.
ACTCTGTAAACGATAAATTTGTTGCATCATACTCAAAAATAATCGCAGATAACGACTCCATTTTTTACTATGTTGATTTGTCCTTAGAGTCAGATGTAACTGAAATTGTAAACTGGCTTATAAACAACGATGATGTTATAGACTACCTTGCTTCATATCAAAACATAGAAGCATCACACAAATTAGATCTTGCACTGTATCCGCAGGTACTTTTAGTGCCAGATACCGATTTTAAAGCCATTTCCCTGCCCGATATAAGAAGTACTATTGAGGGTTCCGGAGCCGTGTTTGGTAACCATTTTCAGTATTTTTTAAGTTTTTCTGTAAAAGACGAAGAGGCAACGGTGCAGGCTGCCCCTTATGTGCAAAACGGTACATGCTATTCTATGCCTTTAATAAACAGTATTGTAGCTAATAATCAGCTTAACCCGAACATTACTGTTTTTGAATTTGCCCAAGCCACTATTAATAGCCAAAATACCCTTATATTTAGGGTGAAAAATACGGGGGGGAATTACATGTATTACGATTTTTCTAACAACCCTCCTATACGTTAACGGTATAGTATGGATATTGTATACGGGTACTTGAATTTTGTTCAGTTGTACGTTTTAGTTACTTTTTTTTTAATGCTGGCCTTACGCCGCGGATTAAGCAATAATACAGAACTAAAAACCATAATTACAGTGAGCCTGTTAAGCGAAATAGGGTCACTTATACTGGTTTACCATAATGTTAGTATTAACTATGCTTACAATACCGCTTTGCTGTTACACCACACACTGTGGCTGTTGCTTATTGTAAGACAATTTGGCTACACAAAACAACTCTATTTAGTACCCGTATCCTTTTTCATTTTTGGCGTTTGTAACCTGATTTTCGGCGAAGGCATAGATAACTTTAACTGTAACACTTTTATAATAGGTTCGTTTATGTATCTTATTGTTTTTATTGCAGAAAGTTTCCGGCAATTACAGCGAGAAAATTTCGACTTTTTTTCGGCTCCGTCTTATTTAATGCTTTTTGCCCCGGTTATGTTTTTTTTAGGTTTAAGTTTTGAGTTTAGTTTCAGGAACTATGAGCTCGGTAACAGTCTAGTGTTCGGTTTAGTGCGTTTATACACTTTTATAAGCTATTTTGTAAACATTATATACTACACATTTTTAATTATTTATATTGTAAAAGTAAACCAACCTAAGTATGCAAGATAACGTAGCCTTTGGCATTATTGTAAGTATATTACTGGTTAGCCTTATTATACTTTTTTGTGCACTCATTATAAAATTATATATCCGTAAGGTTAAAAATTACACCAAACTGATTTACGAAAAAGATCTGGATTACGAGCGTACGCTAAAGCAAACCATACTGGAAACACAGGAGCAACTACTGTTAAACGTATCAAGGGAGCTACATGACGATGCCGGGCAGCAGCTTACCTACCTTAATTTTATGGTAGAGCATTTAAAATACGATGCGCCCGAAATAACCCCCGGACTAGATAACTTAAGTAATGCGCTTGCTAATTTATCTAATTCGGTACGTCGTATGAGTCACTCATTAAACGGGCAAATGCTGGTACAGCAAAATATTATTCGTGCTATACAGGCTGAAACACAACGGTTAACGCAGCTAAATGCCTTTAAGGTTAATTTTGTTACCGATGCCGATGAAACAAAATCGCTGGCGCCTAATGCGCAAATCGTGATTTTTCGTATCTTTCAGGAAATAACCAACAACATTTTAAAATATGCTAATGCTACCGAAGTAACCATTAGTATTAAAACCGAACCAAGATTTAAATTTACAGTATCCGATAACGGGTGTGGTTTTGACTACCAGGCTATTAAGGTTTCCGGTAGCAAAGGCATGGGGCTTGCTAATATTGAAAACCGTGCAGCACTTGTAGGGATGGACGTAAGAATAACTTCCTCTCCCGCGGGTACAACAGTATGTGTAAGTGAGAAATAAACCAGATAAGTTATGCAGAAGATATCTCTTGGATTAATAGATGATCATAAAATTGTAAGGCAGGGGCTTGCGCAGCTGCTTGAAAAAATAGGGAACTACGAAGTTGTGGCAGAGTGGGATACCGCCACGGCTTTTATAGCCTCTTTACCACTACAATCTGTACCTGATGTGCTTATTGTAGATTACTCTATGCCGGGACTTACAGGTGTAGATATTTTAAAGCGCTTAGACGAATTACAGCAGTCTTCTGAAGAACATAAAACAGAGTTTAAGGTGCTACTGCTAACCCAGCATTTTGATGAAACTATCATAGACCAGGCATATTATTTCGGGGCACGTGGTTTTTTACATAAAAACTGTACCGCTGCCGATATTAAATTTGCCATAGATTCTATAGCTACCACGGGCTATGTAAACGTAATGGAAATATTAAAGCGGGTAAAGAAGTTTGATATAGCGGCTGTAAATCAGGAAAGCAAACCTAAAATAGAGCTTACTGCCAGGGAATTTGAATTTCTTAAACTGGTGTGCGATGAGCGTGAACTTACATACGATCACATGGCTGATATTATGTGCGTGTCTGTAAAATCCATTGAAGCTTACCGGAGTGCATTGTTTGATAAGTTTGGCATAAAGTCAAAAGTGGGATTAGTACTGTTTTCTTATAAAAACAAACTTACCCCACCTTTTAATTAATTTTTACATAGCACTGCTGTCGCGTGTGCCTTTAATAAGGCCAATGCCCGATATAAAGAATATAAGACCAAGTATTCCGTAAATAGCCAGCGCTTTAATGCTGCTTTCTCCGGTGTTGGTATTTATAAAAATATAGGCAGCATAGATAAGGCCTATAATGCCTAAAATGGTAAGAATAGCACCAAATATACGTTTAAGGTTCATAGTTTCAGTTTTTTAAGGTTATGACCTCAAAATTCCTTATTTTTTTGTAATACAATGTGCTATTTCACAATAGGTTAACGCTTATAGTTTTGTTAATTCAACAGCGTAAGGGTAGTTGTGTTAAAACCTTCTGAATGAAATGTTATAGTGTAATAAAGTTCTGGTATGTAGCGTTTTAATTTATGATATTTGAAGAGCTAATGTTTAAACCTGTTAATCATGAAAGCGGTGTATGTATTTCTGGCAATGTCCGTTATGGGGTTAGGAGCATCGTTAGGCTCCGGTTATGTAAAGTTAGGTAATAAAGCCTTTCAGGTTCTTATTACCGATGCGTTGTACCTGCTCACGGGTTTATCATTTGTTATTGCACTGGTATGGTTAGCTGCCGAAGTACGCAGGCGAAGGTCTGGGCGCGGGTTTATGACCATAAGGCAATACTACATGTATAAAAGTGCAAGGTAAATAACCTAAAAAACATTAAAAACCGACAAATATGTCGGTTTTGTCATTATAAAAAAAGCCACCCTTAGCAGGTGGCTTCTTCGTTATCAAAAAGTGTTGTTCAGTTGTTGTTTACAAGGTCGCTCTGGTTACGGAACACCAGTTGCCCATCAAAGCTATCCAATAATATAATACTGTCTGTAGTAACTTTTCCGCTTAGGATTTCTTTGCTCAGCTGATTCATTACTTCTTTTTGTATTACACGTTTTACCGGGCGTGCCCCAAAGTCAGGATCATACCCTTTTTTAGATAGATAATCCAAAGCCTCGGGCGTAGCATCCAGCGTAATGCTTTGTTGTGCTAGCAGTTTTTTAACGCTGTTTAGCTGTAGGCCTACAATTTCGCGAATGTTAGCACTGCTCAGCGGGGTAAACATCACTATGTCATCTATACGGTTTATGAATTCCGGCCTTACGGTTTGTTTCAGTAAGCCCAGTACTTCAACCTTAGCGGCTTCAATGGCAGTGTCTATGTCTTTAACGGCTTCAAACTTTTCCTGTATAATGTGGCTGCCTATATTACTCGTCATAATAATAATCGAGTTTTTAAAATCGGCAAGGCGGCCTTTATTGTCGGTAAGCCTACCTTCGTCTAATACCTGTAGCAGTATGTTAAACGTGTCTGGGTGAGCTTTTTCTATCTCATCCAGCAATATTACACTGTACGGTTTACGGCGTACCGCTTCGGTAAGCTGTCCACCTTCGTCATAACCCACGTATCCCGGAGGCGCACCCACAAGCCTGCTCACGCTATGGCGTTCCTGATACTCGCTCATGTCTATACGGGTCATGGCGTTTTCGTCATCAAACAGGTAACTGGCAAGGGCTTTTGCAAGCTCTGTTTTACCTACACCCGTGGTACCCAGGAACAGGAACGAACCTATAGGTTTCCTCTGATCCTGAAGTCCTGCACGGCTACGGCGCACAGCATCGCTTACTGCCTCAATGGCTTCTTCCTGACCTACTACGCGTTTGTGCAGTTCAGCTTCCAGGTTCAGTAGCTTTTCGCGTTCACTTTGCAGCATTTTGGTTACCGGTATGCCGGTCCATTTTGCCACTACTTCGGCTATATCCTCGTGGGTTACTTCCTCTTTTATAAGGCTTTGGCCTTTTTGGGTTTCTTGTAGCTGCTGTTGCAGGCTGTTTAGCTTTTCTTCAGATTCTTTTATTTTACCGTAACGCAGCTCAGCCACCTTACCGTAATTGCCTTCGCGTTCGGCCTTTTCAGCATCCAGCTTATAGTTTTCAATATCTGTTTTTGTAGCCTGGATGCTGTCTACCACATCTTTTTCGCTTTTCCAGCGGGCAAATATTTCGTTGCGCTCCTCTTTAAGATTGGCGAGTTCCATTCCTAGCGATTTTAGTTTTGGCTCGTCATTCTCGCGTTTTATGGCTTCGATCTCAATTTCAAGCTGCATTATCTTACGGTCCAGCACATCAAGTTCCTCGGGCTTGGAGTTAATTTCCATACGGAGTTTACTCGCGGCCTCGTCCATAAGATCAATCGCCTTATCGGGTAAGAAACGGTTGGTTATATAGCGTTGCGATAGTTCTACAGCTGCTATAATAGTATCGTCTTTAATGCGTACCTGATGGTGTGCCTCGTATTTTTCTTTAATACCACGTAAGATGGAGATAGCGCTTTCAGTATCAGGCTCGTCTACCATTACTTTTTGGAAACGCCTTTCAAGTGCCTTGTCTTTTTCAAAGTATTTCTGGTACTCATCAAGCGTAGTGGCACCTATAGCACGAAGCTCGCCGCGGGCAAGCGCAGGCTTTAGTATGTTGGCTGCATCCATTGCACCCTCACCACCCCCTGCGCCCACAAGCGTGTGTATCTCATCTATAAATAATACAATGTCGCCCTCTGCAGAGGTTACTTCTTTTACTACTGATTTTAGCCTTTCTTCAAACTCACCTTTGTACTTTGCACCCGCGATAAGCGCGCCCATATCAAGCGAATAGACTACCGTGTTTTTAAGGTTTTCTGTCTCGTCGCCGTG
>JAAXJD010000116.1:0-894 GCA_012270005.1 Flavobacterium sp.
AAATTCATGGTAAGGTAATTATAGTTCGTTTATAAACAGGTTAAAATCGCCGGTGGCAGCAGCCTTCAGTAATAATGCCTGCCAAACGTTAGTGTAAATTACATCGCGGTCTGTCACGGCACGGTTTAGCGTATACAACGCCTGGGTAACATCTACCAGATTAGTAAGTCCGTTTTTGTATAGCGTAGTGCGCTGCAAATAGGCCTGTTGCGCGGCCTTTACCTGCCTGGGTGCTTCCCCATAGTTTTGCATGGCAAAGTTTATACGTGCGTTAGCAGCGTCGAGCTGGGCTTTAAGCTGGTTGTCTACCGCTTTATATTCTTCCTGAAGCCCTTCGGTAATCAGCTTTTGGGCACTTACCTTTTTAGACGAACGTGCTATGGCAGTAAGGTTCCAGGTAAGCCCCACACCTGCCAGATAGTTTTGCCTGTTAGGGCTTATACCATCCCAATAGTTTTGTGTAAAGGCATTTTGGTCACTGGCATAATTAGACTTAAACCCCGAAGCCCTGGTTTGAAACACGCCAAATAAGCTTAAGGTGGGCCAGTATTCCCGGCTGAACGCTTTTTGCTGCTGGTTGCTTAGGTCTACCCTGCTTTTGTAAAACTGTAAAATAGGATTAGTTTCTGCGCCGGAAGGCCCATCGGTTAAAATAGCCTTTGGTATACGTGCTACCAGCGTAGTATCGGCTACAAAGTCTTTAGGATCTACCCCCATAAGGCGGACAAGTTCTGCATTTTGCATCTTTACCTGTTCCTTTAACTGGTTTAGCGAAATTTTAGCGCGGGATACTTCGGCGGAAGCCAACGTAGAGTCTACCCACCGCAGTCCACCGTGTAGTACCCGAACCGCCGCGATTTATTGGAAGACAATGCTACTAATAAAATATTGTGT
>JAAXJD010000116.1:904-9855 GCA_012270005.1 Flavobacterium sp.
ATTTTCTCCATTTTGCAGCTTTCCCTTTGCCTTTTACTTGGGTAGCTAATTTTTAGATTGTTTTTTTTTGTTTGTTGCAAACGTAGAATCTACACCCGGCAGTAAGCCGTTTTTTACACGTACCGCCGCGTTTTTTTGTACTACTATGGTACGGTTAAGGTTTTTTTGTTGAGAAATTACCAGCCTTTGGCTCGCCAGCAGGTTTAAGTAAGCGCCTGCTATGCGCACTTTTTGCTGAAACTGCTCCTGCTCGTAGTCTTTACGGCTGCGCTGGGCATCGGCTTTCGCTACGTTAATACGCTCTTTAGTGCGCCCAAATGTAAAGAAATCCCAGTTAACATTTACCAGGTACAGTGCCCCAAAGGCAGCATTCCAGTTTTGTTCTGGCAGTGGCAAGCCCGATGAAGCCACACCAAGGCCACCTAAACCATAAGCGGGGCCGTTTTGTCCATTTACGGTACCGTAATCCTGCTGGGCAGAAAGGTTAAGGTTTGGCAAATAGTCGCGTTTTACCTGCTTAACCGTTTCGTCTGAAGCCTGGGCGTATTTTTCCTTGGCTTTAACCAAACCGTAATTTGCCATACCGGTATCTACAGCCTCGCGCAGGGTAAGCGTTTGGCTATACGAGTACATAACCGGCAGCAAAAGCAGCAGCATGATCTTTTTTGCGTACATGTGATGGTTATTTAAAAAGTAAGGTTTTGAAAAAAAATTGTAGGGCAAAGGTACACACGCATTTTTTTAAACGTTCGTTTAATTTGTTTTAAATGATGAATTCAATTCGTCATACAAAAACCGTCTGTTAGCATATTATGTAGTTACTTTGCATAGTAATTACAATAATAATGAAGCGCACATTTACAAAAATAGCAGAAAACCCCTGGTGGCAGGAACTCCTGATACTGGTGTTCTGCTTTATATTGTTTACGCTTAACGACTGGATACTTATACGCTCATGGAAAGGCGTGTGGAGTGGTTCGCTATACTTTTGTATGCTCTACTCTCATGCACAGGTAAACCGCTTTTTACTGCTGCCCATATTACTTAAAAAGCACAGGCCATGGCTTTACCTCATAGCAAGTACGGCACTTGTGGCGGTGTTTTCGGTTATAATGTACGAGGCTACTACAAACTGGATTTACCGTAACTGCTTTTTGTACAAAACATCTCAGCAGAAAAGTTACTGGTTTCAAACCGCTACATTAGTAGCCACGTTGGTATGTATAATTTCGGTAACGCTGATTTTTAAGTTTTACCGCGACCGTAAAAAACTGGACAGCGAAAAACTGCTGTACAACCAGGCGCAGCTAAACTCGCTTAAGGAGCAGCTTAATCCGCACTTTTTATTCAACACCTTTAATACCCTGTACGGCATTAGCCTGCAGTACCCGGAACGTACGCCTAACCTGATTATGCACGTATCTCAACTTATGCGCTATCAGCTGGAAAGCAATGAACGGCAGTGTGTACCGTTTGATGATGAGGTGAACTTCCTGCAAAGCTATACCGAACTGGAAAAGGAACGTGTGGGCTATCGCTGCGATATTCAGTTTAATGTAGACAACGACGAGGAGGGCGCTTACAAAATCCCCCCCATGATGCTTATTTGCTTTGTAGAAAATGCTTTTAAGCACGGTACCAGCACTATAGAACGTAGTTTTGTAGATATACACATTAAGGTAAGGGAAGGTAAAATGAATTTTTACGTAAAAAATTCTGTACCAGCAAATAAACCCGATGTAGTAAGTACCCGCATAGGTATACGCAATACCACGGAGCGGCTTAAGCTGCAGTATGGTAATAACTATACGTTAAACATAGAGGAAAACGGTATATTTTCTGTACATTTACAACTACAGCTAAAACGATTATGACAACTGCCACAACCATACGCTGTATTATAGTAGACGACGAACCCGCCGCACACTACGTGCTGGCTAACTACATTAACCAGGATCCGTTTTTGGAGCTTGTACACCAGTGCTATAATGGCGTGGAGGCGTTAGAATACCTGCAAACCCACATGGCAGATCTTATGTTTCTGGATATAGACATGCCCGGTTTAAGTGGCATGGACTTGCTAAAAAAGCTGAAACAGCGCCCTAAAACCGTACTTACCACCGCCTACAGCGAGTTTGCATTGGAGAGCTACGAATACGGGGTTATGGATTACCTGCTTAAACCTATTTTTCACCCCAGGTTTAAAAAAGCCATTAAACGCTACCTTGAACTGTCTGACGCCAGCCCTGCAGAACTTCAGGCAGAGATAAGCGGCACTATTACCGTAAAGGTAGATAGCGATAATATAGAAATAGAACTTGCCTCTATACTCTACGCGCAGAGTTACGGCAATTACGTGAAAATATTTACACAAAAGCGGTATTACCTGGCCAGCATAACCACAAACGACCTGGAACACCTGCTGCCATCGGGTAATTTTATGCGGGCGCACAAGTCGTTTATCATAGCGCTTGATAAGGTAGATGAGGTTCACAAAGACCACGTGGTTATAAAACGTACCGATATTCCTATAGGCATAACCTACCGGAGGGAACTGGCTGAAAAACTGCAACGGTAATCATTATTTTGAATTTTATATTTTAACCCGAGCCTGTAAGCGAACTGAGCGAAGATAATTTTGAATTGGCTGATAGCTAATGGCTAAAAGCCTATAGCCTAAATAAATAACCTAAACAAATTAAACAATTATGATTAAAGTAAATGCTTATGCGGCTTATGATGCTACAACACCTTTAAGGCCATTTGACTTTGAACGTAAGGAAGTAGGCCCGCACCAAATCCAGATTGACATACTATACAGTGGCGTGTGCCACAGCGACATCCACACGGCACGCAGCGAATGGGGCCCTGCTAAATACCCTGTAGTTCCGGGTCACGAAATTGTGGGCCGCATTGTAGCGGTTGGTAGCGAGGTTACCAACTTTAAAGTGGGCGAACTTGCCGGTGTAGGATGTTTTGTAGACTCTTGCCGCCACTGCCAAAGCTGCCTTGACGGCGAGGAACAATACTGCGACGAGGGTATGACAGGCACATACAACAGCTACGAGCGCGGTACTAACATACCTACCTACGGTGGTTATAGCACCAGCATAAACGTAGACGAAAACTACGCACTGCACGTATCGGACAAGCTTCCGCTAGAGGGTGTGGCACCACTGCTTTGTGCAGGTATTACTACTTATTCGCCGCTACGCCACCTTAAAGTGGGTAAAGGCCATAAGGTAGCTGTACTTGGTCTTGGAGGCCTTGGCCACATGGCAGTTAAGTTTGCCGTATCTTTTGGTGCAGAAGTTACCATGCTTAGTACATCGCCAAGCAAAGAGGCTGATGCCAAATCACTGGGTGCACATAACTTTGCCCTGATTACTGACCCTGCTGTAATGGCATCATTACAAAACAGCTTTGATTTTATTATTAATACCATCTCTGCACAGCATGAATACGCTACCTACCTGAACCTGCTTCGCAAAAATGGTACTATGGTAGTACTGGGTGTACCTCCTACTCCATCTACTACCCCTGCGTTTAGCCTTATAGGTAAGCGCCGTAGCATTATGGGCAGCCTTATAGGTGGTATTAAAGAAACCCAGGAAATGCTGGACTACTGCGCTGAGCACAACATTACGTCTGACGTGGAGGTAATAGACATGAGCTACATTAACGAAGCGTATGACCGTATGCTGAAAAGCGATGTAAAATACCGCTTTGTAATAGACATGGCGTCGATGAAAAACTAGTTATTGGTTGTTAGTTTTTGGATTTACAGCCGTAAACAAAATATTCCAAGCCGGGACAATAATGTTCCGGCTTTTTGCTATTTAAACCTGAAATACTCCCGCTGGGCTTCGGTAAGGCCGTAAAGATGTATATCTACCTCCATAGAATGTAATGATATATCACCATATTCTATATATACCGAATGGCTAAAAGAATCTGGGTTAATCTTCTTAATCTCGGGCAAAACACCGCCTGCAATAAAGCGTGCGTATTTCTCCTTGTTCGTTGTTAATAATAGTGGTTTTCCGTTGCCAAAAAAAGTATAGGTAACTAAAAACACCGCTTCGGGCAGTACGTAAACATCACAGCTCCGGAAGTAAAAATCTTTAGACCTTTTAGTCCCTGAACCTACCACCTCAGCTTTTATATTCTTAATGATTTCTGTAACATTGTCCTGTAACAATAAAAGGGCAAACTTGGTACGCTCTTTATTGGTCTTAGTCTTTTGGTAAACAGTTAATATAACAACTCCTATAATGACAAACGGATATAAAAATCCTAAATAATATGGTTGCATACTTTAAAGATATAAAAAAATCCGCCCTTAAAAAGGACGGACTTATAATATAGTTTGAGATTCTTAAACTACGTTTCGTTGACAATAGAACGCTACATAATATTAAATCTACAATCTGAAATCTTAAATTACAGGTGTATTACCTCATCATAAGCAGCAGCAACAGCTTCCATTACCGCTTCGCTCATGGTAGGGTGCGGGTGAACCGCCTTAAGTATTTCGTGGCCTGTGGTTTCAAGTTTACGTGCTACAACAGCCTCAGCAATCATATCGGTAACGCCGGCACCAATCATGTGGCAGCCCAGCCATTCGCCGTACTTAGCATCGAAGATTACTTTTACAAAACCATCCGGAGTACCGGCAGCTTTAGCCTTACCTGAAGCCGAGAACGGGAATTTACCCACTTTGATTTCGTAACCTTTTTCCTTAGCTGCTTTTTCAGTAAGGCCTACCGAAGCAATTTCAGGAGTAGCATAGGTACAGCCCGGTATGTTACCATAATCAAGCGGCTCTACATGTAGGCCTGCAAGTTTCTCCACACAAAGGATACCCTCTGCAGAAGCTACGTGTGCAAGCGCCTGACCCGGAACCACATCGCCAATAGCGTAGTAACCCGGTACGTTTGTAGCGTAGTACTTGTTTACAAGGATTTTATCCCTGTCTGTAGCAATACCTACATCTTCAAGGCCTATGTTTTCAATGTTTGATTTAATACCTACAGCCGAAAGCAATACATCTGCCTCCAGTACTTCTTCGCCTTTAGCGGTTTTTACAAACGCTTTAACACCGTTTCCTGTAGTGTCTATACGCTCTACAGACGAGTTTGTCATAATCTCGATACCCGACTTTTTAAGCGAACGCTCAAATTGTTTTGATACATCCTCGTCTTCTACCGGAACTATGTTTGGCATAAACTCTACAATGGTAACCTTAGTACCCATAGCATTATAGAAGTGTGCAAACTCTACGCCTATAGCGCCAGAACCTACTACTATCATGCTCTTAGGCTGCTCAGGAAGCGTCATGGCCTGGCGGTAGCCTATTACTTTTTTACCGTCCTGTGGCAGGTTAGGCAGTTCACGGCTGCGTGCGCCTGTAGCAATAATAATGTTATCGGCGCTGATTTCGCTTACTTTTCCGTCAGCATCTGTAACCTCAACTTTTTTGCCCGGTTTTACTTTACCGTAACCGTATATAACTTCAATTTTGTTCTTTTTCATAAGGAACTGAACACCTTTGCTCATACCCTCGGCTACGCCACGGCTACGTGCTACAACAGCGCCAAAATCCTTGTCAAACTCTTTTACGGTAAGGCCGTAATCAGATGCATGTTTCAGGTAATCAAATACCTGTGCACTTTTAAGCAGTGCTTTTGTAGGTATACACCCCCAGTTAAGGCAAATGCCACCAAGGCTTTCTTTTTCTACAATGGCTACCTTAAAGCCCAGTTGCGATGCCCTAATAGCAGTAACATAACCACCCGGGCCGCTGCCTAGAACAATGATATCGTATTTCATCAGCTCGTAAATATTTCGCGTTAAAATTTGTGCGCTACGAAATTAAGGATTTATTTGGAATGAGGGAAATGTTTTAGGGAATTGTGAAGGGGTTGATACGTGGATTTGTTGATTTGTTAATCTGATAAAATGAAAAAAGACCTCACACCAATTTCACGAATTAACACAAATCAGTTCGTGTTAATTCGTGAAATTCGTGGCTAAAAAAAATCCGCCCGAAGGCGGATTCTTAATACTATAAAAAGAAATATTATTCCGGTGCTACTACAGGGCCATCCCATGCCATGATGCCACCACTAAGGTTAAAGGCTTTTTCAAAACCAAGCTGGCTCATAAGTCCGCATGCGTTACCACTGCGCCCGCCCGAACGGCAGTACACGTAATAACTCTTGGTTTTATCCAGCGCGTCTATGGCATTTATAAACTCCTGCCCCTGAAAAATATCTATATTAATGGCTCCTGGTATAATACCCTCATTCCATTCCTGCAGGGTGCGCACGTCCAGTATTACCGCATCGGCGTCTGCCTGGGCGCCTTCCCACCACTCTTGCTGATTTAAGTCCATGTAAAAAATGTTTGTTTGTGTTACAGCCGTAAAGGTATTATGCTTTTATGGAACAGCCAATAGCCTTTGTTTCTTTTACCGGAACCTCTTTACCGGCCAGCAGTGCATTTACGGCATCTTCTACATAATGTTTTTTAGCCAGCTTACCATCTTCATAGTTATCATCTATAGCACCTATATACTTTACTACGTTACCGTTTGACGTTTTTTGCAGCACGTATACATGCGGGGTTTTGGTAGCGCCGTATTGCGGATAAATTTTTTGACCCTCATCCAGCAAGTACGGGAAGCTGTACTTCTTCTCTTTCGCACGCTTCTGCATGTTTTCAAAGCTGTCTTCGGCTACCTTGTCCGGGTTGTTAGGGTTAATGGCAATAACCAGATAGCCCTTTGCCTTAAACTTTTTATCGAGCGCCAGTACGCGGTCTTCATACGCCTGTGCATACGGGCAGTGGTTACAGGTAAACACCACTATAAATCCTTTCGCCGACGTAAAATCTTTAAGGCTTACCTTTTTACCATCAATGTTTTTAAGGCTGAAATCAGTGGCTACGTCGCCCACTTTGTAACCTGCTGCGGGAGCATCGGCAGTGGTAAAGGCGGCAAGCGCGCCCATTATTAAAACCAGCGAGAGAAATTTTAAAGTCTTTTTCATCATTGTAGTTTGTTATTTATGAATTGTATTCAGTTCTTTTTCCAGTTCGGCCAGGGTAAACGAGCGTTCGTAAAACGAGCGTTTGTCTTTATTGTAAATTACCGTTGCCGGTATGGCCCCACTCCAGTCGGCATTTACCTTTGGCACCCAGGTATTTTGGTCGGGGTCGCGCATAAGCAGTACCTTGTTTTTTATTTTCTGGCGTTCTATAAAGGGCAGCAAGCGGGTTTCGGCCTGCTTAGGCATATCAAGGCTTACCAAAATAACTTTTACTTTTTGCGACTTGTATTTTTGGGCAAGTTGCTCAAAAGCGGGCAACTCTTTTACGCACGGCACGCACCATGTAGCCCAAAAGTTTACCACATAAGTAGTATCGTTTTTTTGGTTAAGAAAATATTCCAGCCCATCCCACTCGTAGGCTTTTACAGTGGTTTTACCGTTAGTGTATACCTTTATCGGCTTAGGTTCCCCCGCCCTTCCACGTGCAGAAAATGCCGTTGCAAGGATAAAAAGTGCCAATAAAGGGATTAGTATATGTATCTTTTTCATGTGTATAAATGCCTTGTGGCTTTTATTTAAAATATAAAATTACCCCAAAAACAGGCTGCCTTTTTCTGTTAACAAAAAATTAACAACCGTTTTAACGGCGGATATTCTTTTTACTATTACATTTGTATATACAAATATTGTAATTACAATTGTTGAGAATACAAATGACCTTGAGATAATGAAAATTCAGGATGTAATAAAAAGCCCTAACATGTCTATAGAAAAACAGGTAATAATGAACCTGATCTATACTGCACGCCTTACGGGCGAAATGGTGCAAGACACTATGAAGGCGTACGACCTGAGCCAGGAACAGTTTAATGTACTGCGCATATTAAGGGGGCAAAAAGGAAACACAGTAAACATGTGCGTAATACAGGAGCGCATGATAGCCAAAACCAGCAACACTACCCGCCTGGTAGACAAGTTGCTCTTAAAAGGCCTGGTAAGCCGCGAAGTATGCCCGGGTAACCGCCGTAAAATGGAAATAGGCATTACAGAAAAAGGCCTGGAGCTGCTTAAAAATCTGGATCCGTTGGTAGAGGAAGCCGAAAACAGGTTTGCAAGAAACCTTTCTGCCGAGGAACTGGAAACGTTAAACGGATTGCTGGAAAAATATAGGAAACAATAATATATAATAGCACATTATATTCATCATGAAAAATTATTTAGATAGTCAGAAATGGCGTTATGCCACAAAAAAATACGATGCCTCTAAAAAGGTATCGGCAGAAGACCTTGCCTTGCTAAAAGAGGCGGTGCAGCTAAGTGTATCTTCTGTAGGCCTTCAGCCTTACAAGGTGTTTGTTGTTGAAAGCCAGGAAATGAAAGAAAAACTTGCCGCAGGCGCCAGCGGAAACAACGCTACGCTTTTTAAAGAGTCATCTCACATTTTCATTTTTGCTAATGAAGTGAACGTGGGCAATGAGCAGGTAGACAAATACATAGAAAACGTAAGCGAAGTACGTGGTATACCTGTAGAGGCCGTAGCCGGTTTTGGCGATTACATTAAAGGCTTTATAGGTACCCTTACCGAAGAGCAAAAAAATACCTGGACTGCCAAGCAAACTTATATAGCACTGGCTAACCTTATACACGCTGCGCCACTACTTAAAATAGACGCAACACCTATGGAAGGTTTTGACCCTGCAACTATAAACGAAATACTTGGGCTAAGTGAGCAAGGGCTTAATGCTTCGCTTGTAGCCACAATAGGTTACCGCCATGAAGAAGATGCTAACCAGCACTTTATAAAGGTACGTAAGCCTGAAAATGAATTATTTGTAACAATTTAATTATACCTTTTAATCCTAAAATTTTAAACACAGATGCATAATCTAAAATCAATTG
>JAAXJD010000116.1:9865-17088 GCA_012270005.1 Flavobacterium sp.
ATTTCTATCGCTCTAGTAGTAGCGCTTACAACTCTTACTGCTACAGCACAAACTAAAAAAATCGACGTTAAGAAAAGTACTATTGCATGGGTAGGTAAAAAAGTAACCGGCCAGCACAGTGGTACTATCAGCTTTAAAGATGGTGCTCTTACCTTTAAAGGCGGTAAAGTAGCCGGTGGTGCTTTTACTGTAGACATGAACTCTATTAACTGTACAGACCTTAAAGCAGGTGAAGGTAAAGAGAAACTTGAAGGCCACCTTAAGGCAGACGATTTCTTCGGTACTGACAAATATGCTACTGCTACAATTAAATTTACTTCTGTAAAAGAAAAATCTAAAGGTGTTTACACTGTTACTGCAGACCTTACAATTAAAGGTAAAACTGCTCCTGTAACTTTTGACCTTACTGCTGGTAAAAACGCTGCTTCTGCTGCATTTAACATCGACAGGACTAAATACGACATTAAATACGGTTCTAAGAGCTTCTTTGAAGGCCTTGGCGACAAAGTAATCTATGACGAGTTTGAAGTTTCTGTAAAACTTGTATACTAATTACAGATTTTAAATTGATACGAAAGCCGTTCCGAAAGGAGCGGCTTTTTTATTACTGTAGTATCGCAACGTGTGTGGCTATAACAATTTTGCAAAATGTATTCTTAAAACACACCCTGGTTTTGTGCCATATGTGTATATTTAACAAATAATACATTTAATAAATGCTTGTAGACAAAATACCCCCTTTTAAATATATACTGGGCGACATTAAATATGAAATGGGCATAGTACTGGTTTTGGGTACGGTAATACACTACATGTCTGAACCTCTGGCATCTTATCTTCCGGTTATGCCGCTTACCATAGCTACGTTTTTAGGTACTGCAATTTCGGTTTTACTCTCCTTTAAAATGAGCCAAAGTTATGACCGCTGGTGGGAAGCCCGTAAAATCTGGGGTGCCATTGTTAACGATTCGCGGAGCTTTGTACTGCAGCTTCAGGCATTTTTACAAAATCCGGTACTGGCGCCGCAAATAACAACCATGGCCTACAGGCAAATCGCTTGGAACTACGCGCTGGGGCAAAGCCTTAGGGGGCTACACCCGTTAGAAAATTCGGCATATTTACTTTCAGAAGCCGACCTGGCGATGCTACAAAACCACAACAATAAACCGCTGGGTATTTTACAGCAAAATGTACTGCAAATAAGCCAGTTGCACAAGCAGGGAGAAATATCTGATTTTACCCACGTGCAGTTTAATAACATTTTTATGCGATTTTCAGACAGTATGGGCATGGCCGAACGTATAAACAATACGGTATTTCCTACTACATATCGCCTTTATCTGCACTTTACCATTTACCTTTTTGTAATTACACTTTCTATAGGGCTTAATAATGTAAAGGTATATTTTGAGCTGCCTTTGCTACTGCTTATCAGCATGGTTTTTTTCTTATTAGAAAAAACCGCCTATCATTTACAGGATCCTTTTCGTAATCGCCCAAGCGATACAAACGTTACTACAATAGCCCGAAACATAGAAATAAACATACGCCAGTTGCTGGGCGAAGACCAAATCCCGCAAGCCCCGGAACGTGATACTTTTTATAGTATGTAACGCTATAATTATCTGTTAGGCAGATTGCCTTAAAAATAATACCTTTGCAGTTCAATTTTTTGCAATGAGATTACACAGAAATTTATGTTTTACGGTGATCGACTCACTGGGCTATATTTTTAATGACGGAGAGTATGCCGATAAGGTAGTAGCCCGCGCGCTTAAAAAAGACAAGCGCTGGGGCAGCCATGACCGCAAGTTTGTGGCCGAAACCATTTACGAAATTGTACGATGGAAACGCCTTTATGCCGAAATAGCCGAGGTAAAAGAACCGTATGACCGTGATAACCTGTGGCGTATTTTTGCCGTATGGGCTGTACTGCGCGGGATTCAGTTACCCGACTGGAAATATTTTGAGGAAACTCCCATACGCCGTATTAAGGGCCGTTTTGACGAGCTTAGCAAAATACGCAAATTCCGTGAAGCCATACCAGACTGGATGGATGAACTTGGTGCAAAAGAACTTGGAGAAGAAAAATGGAGCAAGGAAATTGCCGCCCAAAACGAGCAGGCTCAGGTAATTCTTAGGGTAAATACACTAAAAACCACCCGCGAAAAACTTCAAAACATACTTCGCGAAAGCAATATAGAAACCATTACTTTAAAAGAATATCCGTTTGCACTAATACTAAAGGAGCGTGCTAACGTGTTTCTTACTGATGCCTTTAAGGAAGGTTTGTTTGAAGTACAGGATGCTTCGTCTCAGCTTGTAGCACCTTTCCTTGATGTTCAGCCGGGTATGCGTGTGGTAGATACCTGTGCCGGTGCCGGAGGAAAAACCCTGCACCTTGCTGCCCTTATGGAAAACAAAGGCCAGCTTATAGCCATGGATATCTATGAAAGTAAGCTAAAACAGCTTAAGCTTCGTGCTAAGCGCGACAGCGCCTTTAACATAGAATATCGTGTAATTGAAAACACTAAGGTGATTAAAAAACTACACGAAAAGGCAGACCGTGTACTTATAGACGCCCCTTGTAGCGGCCTTGGCGTACTAAAACGTAACCCAGACTCTAAATGGAAACTTGAGTCTGAGTTTGTAGATAACATCCGTAAGACACAGGCTGAGGTACTGGAAAACTACAGCAAAATTGTAAAGCCGGGCGGTAAGCTGGTGTACGCTACCTGTAGTGTTTTACCAAGCGAAAACGAGCAGCAGGTAAAACGATTTTTAGCCGAAACCGAGATAGGTAAAGAGTTTACTTTTGTACAGGATCGTAAAATCCTGGCATCAGAAGGAGGCTTTGACGGGCTCTATATGGCACTCATGGAGCGAAAAAAATAACTTTACACACATTTGTTGTTAAAATTAAGCCAACATTAATGTATTTGTATTTACATTTGTTGGCTTAATTTTTTTAAATGAAAAAAATAATTACTCTGTCTCTGGGGCTTTTATGCGCTCTGGGATTTGCTCAGGACGGTGCTCCTGCTGCGCCGTACTACAACGGTTTTAACTTTAACCAAACCGGTATGGCATTAAAGGCGGCACTTGCCGACAAAATTTCTACAACCCACACCCGTCAGTTAACCTATGGCCAGGTTTGGGATGCGATTAAAAATACCGACCTGGACCCTACCGATTCTCAATACGTACTACTGCTTTACGGATTTAGCGCTAATGTGTGCCCTGCATCGCCTTCAGACGACAGCGAGCACCGCCGCAGGCTAAAAGAAAGTAATGGTGGTGCTACCAGCTGCGAATGGAACCGCGAGCACGCTTTTCCGCAATCTTTAGGAAACCCTGAACTGGGGCAAATGGGCCCAGGTGCCGATGCTCAGTTGCTTCGCGCATGCGACGTTGACCGTAATGGTGCCCGTGCCAATAAGCCGTACGCAGCCGGTTCTGGTAACTCAGGCCCTGTGGGTAACGCATACTGGTATCCCGGAGACGAGTGGAAAGGCGATGTAGCACGTATACTTATGTATATGTACCTGCGCTATGGCGACCAGTGTTTGCCTAAAGTAGCCGCTACAGGCGCAACAGTAGCCAGCGACAGCAATATGCCAGCAATACTGCTACAATGGAATGCCGAAGACCCTACAAGCCGCTACGAGGATAATCGTAACACCTATCTGGGTAATGCTAACAATACGTACGGACAAGGTAACCGTAACCCGTTTATAGATAACCCTTACCTGGCTACACTTATTTGGGGCGGCCCTGTGGCACAAGACCGTTGGGGTATAGCCGGTACAGTAACCGTAAACGACCTTCAGGTGGCGGTGTTCCCTAACCCGGCGGTAAACCATGAAGTAAATGTTTATACCAGCAATGATATAGAGCAAATTGAGGTGGTAAACCTAAACGGTCAACTGGTACAAAAGGTAAACAAGCCGCAGGCTGTAAACCATACGTATACAGTAAAAGACCTGCCTACAGGTTTTTATATCTTAAAAATGACATCGGGTAATCAATCTACCGCTAAAAAGGTAATTGTAAACTAAGGCTGAAAAACATACTTTTAAAACCTCTGCTTTGCGGAGGTTTTTTTATGCTTGCGAATGAAATATTTAGTTACATTTGGATTAAATCATTACCACCAAATGAAATCTTTACAATGGGCTGCGATACTTATTTCATTAAGCCTTTTAGCACAGTGCCATCCTAAAAAAACCGAAACCAAAGCTAAAGGAATCGTAGCTGCTAAAGACACTGTAACCTATATTACCTTTGAAAAAACAGCTACGGTAAACGATAGTTCAGACATTGGCGTTGATTGGAAAACCGAAAAACCCACATCAGAATTTACACTTAACGGTAAAAAACCTCTCGCTTACAAATTTGAACTTCTAAACGATAGCACCGCGGTGCTTTCACAAAAAGTTAATCGCAATTGGCTGGAACAGGATAGATTTGAATTTCAGCCATGGCATTGGATTATAACAGAAGAAGGGATAGTATCACAATTTGAAATAAAAGATTTTAATAACGATGGTAACGATGACCTTGTGTGCCTTATTTCAAGTAACGTAAATGCAAACGAGTGGGTATATATTTATCTCAACAATGGCAGTAAACTTATAAAGCTTTATAATACTGCCGATGAAGATTATATTTGGGATAACCCTCAGTACAATCCAAAAACCAAAACCATAAACACTGAATTATTTTCAAGTGCATATGGTATCGCCAATACTGCAACTTATAAGCTTGATGATTTGATAGCCAAACCATTAGAAAAAAATGAGTCTGACAGTGCAACAAAGTCTGATGCAATAATAAATAAAACCTATATTGGCAAAAACGGCAAATGGAAACTCGTAAAAACAGAAACGGAAGAAATAACGGAGCAGGAATAATATTAGCTGCCTGTTTAGCAATGTGCATGCTTTCTTGTGTTAAACCAAAAATTGTTCGCCGCAATGTTGAAATTACATTTACATCTGTAATGACCAATGAAGAACAAGATAGCATTAACTGGACATCGGGTAATAAACTACGCAATGAATTTGAATTAAACGGTAATAACCCTATCCGTTGTGCTTTAACCGTCGTTGCCGATGAATCGGTAGTTTTTTCTCAATATATAAACGAGCATTGGCAAACTATAGATACACTTCGTTATTCTGTTTTTCCTGGAGCTACTCCTGCATTCAGGATAACGGACTTTAACCAGGATGGAAACGAAGATTTTATGTGCTGGACACATACCAATGTACACGGGAACGAATGGGAGCAAATTTTCCTTAATAACTCTGCAACGGGTGAGTTGCAAAAACTCCATACCACACCAGATGAAGAGAATGTGTGGTGCGCACCGCAATACAATGCAAAAACAAAAATAATCAGTTGCACAGAAGTATCTGGTGCGTATAGGATAAGTTCAGAGTACACATACAAACTTGACGGCTTCACGGCAGTGCCGGTAAATAAGGAAGTTCAGGATAACACGCAAATAGATATCTACACAGGAGAAGGAGCAGAAATACGTAAATATAACGGCAAAAACGGCAAATGGAAAGTCATAAAAACAGAAACGGAAGAAATAACGGAGCAGGAATAGCCATGCTACTAGCAATAACAACAATTTGTTGTAGTAAAAAATCTACATTACAACCTGTTCATTATCAAAGCATCTACAAAGATACAGTGCTTAATATAGATAGCTTAAACTTTGCCGACACGAACGTAAGCAGCAAGCTTAACAGAGAAATCGCAGAAAAATCGCTTGACGAATATTATGCCGCAAAAGGCATTCACAATTACGAGACCGGCAATCAGGATGATGAAGGCAACCAGATGTGTGCTTATTACGATACGCTATATACGTACCACCTAAATAACGACAAACACGAAGATGGTGTTATTTCTTATCACCTAATGCCTTGCCTGGCTTCAGGCCATTGTTACCAACCCAGTTATGCTTTTATAACACGGGTTAATAAAAAATATAAAATTGTGAATCCGGAGTTCTTAACTTCAGGGTACGGTATTGACAGCGTAGCTAGAGAAGGCAATCTTAATTATCTGTACTTCTATCGTTTTGATTGTGGAGAAAACGAAGTCATACAGCACTATAAGGCACCGCTAAATCGCAAATAACTATAACCTTCCCTTTACCTCATTGGCATCAATATCGCCGTGTGATTCATTGTACACGGCAACTCCGTTTTTAATCACCAATACCTGAGGGCTTTGATGCATTACCCCAAAACGGTTGGCTATTTCGTTGCTAATATCGCGGTGGTTTAGCAAGTCCAGGTAATAAGGTTTGGCGTGCTCCTCCCCTATACTGTAATTGCCTTCAAAACCTTTCAGCGCCATGCGGCTGATACCACACCTGGTGCTGTGCTTAAAAATAATAACGGGCGTTTGTGCCGATTCGGCTACAATTTCATCCAGCTGTTTTATTTCTGTTAAATCGTTCCACTTTACTGCAGAAGTGTTTGTATCTTTATTGTCAGAATTACCGAATATACCACCAAACAAACCCATATTTTTAAATATTTACGACATTTTGACGCTTTTTGCTATAATTTCTACAACCAAAACAGTCAATTCGTCAGATTACACGTATTGGAACATTAATTGTCTTACAGATATCAAATTTAAGAAAATACGATATGAACTTTGCCAATTATACTATAAAATCACAAGAGGCCATACAAAGGGCACAACAAATAGCCCAAAGCTTTGGCCACCAGCAGATAGAAAACGAACACATTGTTAAAGCTATCCTGGAAGTAGACGAAAACGTAACGCCGTTTTTGCTTAAAAAGCTAAACGTAAACGTAGCCCTGTTCGGTCAGATACTAGACAGTACACTGAACAGTTTCCCCAAGGTACAGGGCGGCGAAATGGGAATTTCGCGCGAAGCAAGCACTGCACTTAACGAGGCAAGCAACATTGCCCGTAAAATGAACGACGAGTACGTAAGCATAGAACACTTACTGCTTGCCATATTCGGTACAAAAAGTAAGGTCGCCCAGATATTAAAAGACCAGGGCGTTACCGAAAAAGGCCTTAGGGCTGCCATAGACGAGCTTCGTAAAGGCGAAAGGGTAACCAGTGCCAGTGCTGCGGAAAGGTAGTATTCGCTTATCAAGGACGCTATAATCCTGATCCCGGTGGCTAACGATGGTAAGGTGGACCCTGGCGTAGGAGGGGCC
>JAAXJD010000209.1 GCA_012270005.1 Flavobacterium sp.
TTTAGTCTTAGCCTTTTTTAAAGCCTGCTTATTTTCCTCCAGTACGGCGTTCGGGTCTTTAGGATTGTCTTTAGTGCCGCGCAGGTGTATAATTAATCCATTCAGGAAGTTACGCAACACCTGGTCGCCACATTCCATATAGTTAGGGTGGTCTGCATTACGGAAAAAAGCACCCAGTTCTGCCTTAGAAATCCTAAAGTCTGCCAGCTCCAGTATCTCTGCAATCTGGTCATCGCGCAGCTGAAGTGCCACACGAAGTTTCTTAAATATATCGTTGTTGTTCATTGTCTTTATTTTTGCAAAGGTAGGCTTTTTTTTGGCTAGGCCTTCATAAAAAACGCCCCGCATTGCGGGGCGCCTCTTCCTAAAACAGAAGAATGGTTCCTGTTAGTAAACAATCCGCTTGCTTGTAGCGCCTTTATCAGTAATCACTTGTACTATGAGAACCTGTTTTTGGGCAGCTACACTGCTTACAGAAGTTTGCTGTGCATTTACGCTGTTTTGCGAAAAAAGGGTGCGTCCGTTTATATCGTATATGCGTAGGGCATTTATAGTAGCGTTTTCAGCTTTAATGTTTATTAATCCGTTAGCATTCAGTACAGTTATGTCGCTGCTAATCGCTGTTACAGGCGTAGTGCCCATAGTAGTATTTGTATATTGGAGGGTAAAGCGCGTATTAAACTCACCAGCCTCTGTATCAAAGAAGTAAGGGCTATCATTTAGTTTGGTAACCGTACCGGTTAAATTATCCTTTATATGTACTTCCTGTTGCTGTGCAAATACGCCATCGCCATGATCTATAGATATTGTGTATGAACCTGCTACTGTGGCGTTATACCCCAGAGCAACTTCATCTATATTACTAAATGCAGGCCTGGCCTGTATGGCAAGGTGAGCATCATTTTGTATTGAATATAAGGCTATTGTGTTATTCTCTGCAAAGATGGTTGCGTCATAACCGAAGTCCATGCCAAAGGTGCACTGTGGCAGGTAGGCTATGGCTGTTTGGCTTACCCCGCCATTAGGGGCGGTAATGTTTATCCAAACCCTTGATGGTAGGGTAGAGGTGATATCTGCAGCACTATATGCCTGATTTTGAGATACTGCACTTACACTCATGAAAAGCGTAATTATTGCAGAAAGGGTAGTTTTCGTAAAGGTGTTCATTTTTTTTGGGGTTTATTTACATGTCAAAAGTACTGAGATACTGGTGTTTAGGTAAGAATTTTCTACCGTAGGGCAGTAAGTGTCGTTAAAGTGTGTTAAAATGTCGATAAACGGTGATTTTCTAAATAAACTGCAGGATTTAAAATTCATCCAACTGAAAATTGTGATATATTAATAATTATGGTTAAATATTAGTATTTGTATAACATTACTTGTGAAGTCGCTAACATATTTGTGCGGTTTAACCCTATAAATTTGCCAGTATAAACAATTAAATAACCTAATTATGAAAAAGACATCATTATTACTTGGCAAACTGTTTCTTGGTGCGGCAGTTCTTAGCCTTTCGTTAGTATCTTGTAAGCAAGAGCCTAAACAAGAAGATCCTAAAGAAATGGCTGAAGATTCAAACGAAGAGAAATTTGAAGATATGCCAAACGACAGCCTTGAAGACGACTCTAGCTATCTTGTAGCTGCTGCCGAAATCAACAGGGCAGAAATAGAGCTTTCTAAACTGGCTCAGAAAAAAAGTATGAACGCAGACGTTAAGGCACTTGCTAAAATGATGGAAACTGCTCATACTAAAGCTGAAAGCGATGTAAAAGCACTTGCCGGTAAAAAGAACATTACAATCCCTGTAGCGCTTACAGAAGACAAACAGGAAGAGTACAACAAGCTTAACGAAAAGACGGGTAACGACTTTGATAAAGCTTTTGCTGATGATCTTGTAGACGGCCATGAAAAAGCGGTAAGCAAAATTGAAAAAGCTGCTGAAAAAGCTAAAGACCCGGATATTAAAATGTGGGCTGCTAATATGCTTCCTGCTTTAAAAGAGCATCTTGCAAGTGCTAAAGCACTTAAAGAAAAAACAGACGCTCTTAAATAAGAACCATTAAAAAAAAATTGCTATGAGAAGTTTATTATATGTTATAGCCGTATTACTTATTATCGGCTGGGCTCTGGGCAGTTTTGCATGGCACACCGCTAATGCACTGATACATTTGCTACTTGTGGTAGCTGTTATCATGATACTGTTTAACCTTATTAGCGGCCGCAGAAGGCCAATAGACTAGTTAATCCAATATATAATTTACAGAAACGCCGAGGGATATCCTTCGGCGTTTTGTTTTTAGTATACTATCTTTTTAGTGGTGCGTTTATTTCCTGTATAAATCTGTAAAATAATAGGTTGGCTTTTCCATGCCTCTCCATTTATAGCAATGTTTTGCCCATTTAATCCTGAATTGTTGTAAAGCAGTTTTCCGCTAATATCATAAATCATTATGCTTTGTACCGGGGTGCCACTTTCTACGGCAATAATATTAGACAATTATATACACAGTATACCATATCATTATACCATATCGCTATACTAATTAGAATTTCCACATGTATCGAAAATCCATCAGAAATGATGGATTTTTTTACGTATTAATAGAACCATACCATTGATTTAAAAACGCGAAAACGATTTAGTGATTTCTCTTTTTAAATCGCTCATCCAACATTGTTGAATTCAGCCATAATCCTAATTCAATTAGCTATGGCTTTCTTTCCAGCCCCACTACAAAAGTTAGTAAAAACACGAAAAAATGTAAGAAAAACATTACCTATTACGCCGAAATTTATTAATTTTAATAAAACAAAGATGGCAAAACATCCTGATATAGAGACTGATACTGCTGAAATTTTTAAGTCGGTCTATCAAATGACTAAGGTTCTGAATACAGAAGATAGGTGTAGACAGCACTTGGAAAAGCTTCGTTGGGATGGAGAACCAATATGTCCTCATTGTGGTAGTCAAAGAAAAGACCACTATAATATCAAGACTAGAGGAGAGTATCGAGGAAGGTATAAATGCAAAGATTGTCGATTGCCATTTAGTGTGACTATTGGAACTATTTTTGAAAAGTCTACTGTGCCACTTCAAAAATGGTTCATGGCTATCTTTCTATTTACTTCCGGAAAGAAAGGTATTAGTAGCTTACAATTACATCGTCAGATTGGTGTAACCCAAAAGACTGCTTGGTTCATGCTAAGCAGAATTCGCAATGCTGTAAAGAACCGTGTAGATTTCCAATTTGAAGGAATTACTCAAGTCGATGAAACCTATATCGGCGGAAAGAATCGAAGCCGTAATAAGGGCAAAAAAGTAGCAAATACGCAAGGTCGTAGCCTTAAGACTAAGATTCCAGTGTATGTCTTCAAACAAATTTGGACACTTGTTTTCAAAAACTAAGCTAGTGTTT
>JAAXJD010000210.1 GCA_012270005.1 Flavobacterium sp.
ACTCACTAAGAATAGGATGTAATTAGAGCGAACAACGGGGTGCGAACCCGCGACCTCCACCTTGGCAAGGTGGCGCTCTCCCAGCTGAGCTATTTTCGCATTATATCAAATAATATCGCTTTTGGCGTCATTATTACGGCTGCAAATATACAATGGTTTTTGGTTTTTGCAAGCGTTTTTGGGAGAAAATTTGCACCAAATAATTTTCCATCCGGTAACGTTCTGATAACGTTTTGCTTAATAAAAAAAGTTTTCAGGCCCGGTTTTTCAGTTGTAGTTTTCATAATGGCGTTATTAACGTCAATATATTTACAACTGCCCTGTACCCGAATAACAAATCTACAAATTAACGCATCCACCTTATTTCGTAATCATGCGTTTTATTTCGTTTAGTTTCATCAATGCCTCTACCGGCGTTAGGGTATTAATATCAAGGTTAACAATTTCCTGCTTTATTTCTTCCAACAGCGGATCGTCCAGGTTAAAAAAGCTCAGCTGCATTTCATCTTTAGCAGCGGCCTTTACATTACCCAGTGCTTCTCCACTATGGTCTTTTTCCAGCTTTTTAAGTAGCTTTTGGGCTTTTTGTATTACCGTTTGCGGCATCCCGGCCATTTTGGCTACATGTATACCAAAACTGTGCGCGCTGCCACCCTTAACGAGCTTACGGATAAAAAGCACATTATCTTTAAGCTCTTTTACACTAACGTTAAAGTTTTGCACCCGCTCAAAAATGTCCTGCATTTCATTCAGCTCATGATAGTGTGTAGCAAACAACGTTTTTGGTTTTGCAGGATGTTCGTGAATAAATTCGGCAATAGCCCAAGCTATGCTTATACCATCATAGGTACTGGTACCGCGGCCTATTTCGTCCAGCAAAATAAGGCTGCGGTCGCTCAGGTTGTTTAGTATGCTGGCGGTTTCGTTCATTTCCACCATAAAGGTAGATTCGCCCATACTTATATTATCGCTGGCTCCTACACGGGTAAAAATTTTATCTACCACACCCATACGCACGCTTTCTGCCGGAACAAAGCTACCCATCTGCGCCAGCAGCACAATAAGTGCCGTTTGCCTTAGTATTGCCGACTTACCACTCATGTTTGGCCCTGTAATCATAATTACCTGCTGCTGTATCCTGTCCAAGAACACATCGTTAGTAATATAAGGAGTGCCTACGGGGAGCTGTTTTTCTATTACCGGGTGCCTACCCTCTTTTATTTCCAGCTCGTGGCTTTCGTCTACATCGGGCTGCACATAGTTGCTGTCTATAGCCAGCTGTGCAAACCCCGAAAGGCAGTCTATCTGGGCTATAAGCCCGGCGTTTAGCTGAACCGGTTTTATGTAAGTGCCTATCCAAACCACAAGCTGTTCAAAAAGCTGGCTTTCAAGGGCGTGGATTTTTTCTTCTGCACCCAGTATTTTAGTTTCGTATTCTTTAAGTTCTTCGGTAATATAGCGCTCTGCGTTTACCAGTGTTTGCTTACGAATCCAATCTGCCGGAACCTTATCTTTATGCGTATTGCGCACCTCTATATAGTACCCAAATACGTTGTTAAACGATATTTTAAGCGATGTAATCCCTGTTTTTTCACTCTCGCGGCGTTCTATCCCTTCTAAAAACTCCTTACCGCTAAAGGCTATGCTGCGCAGCTCATCAAGCTCAGGGTGCACACCTCTTGCTATGGCATTGCCTTTATTAATGGCAACAGGCGCATCCGGGTTCAGGGTTGTTTTTATTTTTTCGCGCAGTAGTTCGCAGGCGTGCAGGCTGTCGCCAATGGCTTTAAGTGCTTCATTATCACTTTCCAGTGCCAGTTGCTTTACCGGTACTATGGCATCCAGCGATTCTTTCAGGTAAATCACTTCCCTGGGCGAAATTTTCCCGGTAGCCGCCTTAGAAATAAGGCGCTCCAGGTCGCTTATCTGTTTTATTTGCGTCTGAAACTGGGTTAGCACATCGCGGTTGTTTTTAAGGTAGGCTACCACCTCATGCCTGTTACGTATTTTATTTACGTCTTTAAGTGGCAGTGCCAGCCAACGCTTTAGCAGGCGGCTGCCCATAGGGCTAAGGGTACGGTCTATAACATCGAGCAGTGTTACCGCGTTTTGGTTAGTGCTGTGGTACAGTTCCAGGTTGCGTATTGTAAAGCGGTCCATCCATACGTAAGCATCTTCCGCTATACGTTGGATATTTGTTATGTGCTGTACTTTATTATGCTGTGTTTCGCCCAGGTAATACAGCACCGCACCACTGGCTATAATTCCCTCGGGGAGTTCTTCTATCCCGAAACCTTTTAACGAATTAGTGCCAAAGTGTGTAGTAAGGCTCTCAAAAGCGTAGTCTTCTTTATAAATCCAGTCTTCCAGGTAAAACGTATGGTAGTTTTCGCCGAAGGCTTCCTTAAACGCGTTCTTTTCATTTTTACCGGTTAGTACTTCGCTGGGGCTAAAGTTTTGCAGCAGCTTGTCTATATATTCCTCGTTACCCTGTGCACACAGGAACTCGCCGGTAGAGACATCTAAAAACGAAACGCCAATGGTTTTCCTGCCAAAGTACACCGAAGCAAGGAAGTTATTCTGCTTGCTGTGTAGTACCTCATCATTTAGTGCCACACCCGGGGTAACCAGTTCTGTTACGCCCCTTTTTACTATGGTTTTAGTCATTTTAGGGTCTTCCAGCTGGTCGCATATGGCTACTCTAAGCCCAGCCTTAACCAGCTTAGGCAAGTACGTGTTAAGCGAATGATGCGGAAATCCGGCAAGCGCCGTTTCGCTTTCGCTGCCGTTACCACGCTTGGTAAGGGTAATGCCCAGTATACCTGCCGCACGTATGGCATCTTGCCCGAAAGTTTCGTAAAAATCGCCCACACGAAATAACAAGCACGCATCAGGATATTTAGCCTTAATGCTGTTGTATTGTTTCATTAACGGGGTTTCTTTTGCCGGTTTTTCTTTCGAAGCTGCCAAATTATATGCGGTATTAGGATTAACGACTACAGGGCGAAATTAGGCAAAATTTAGCCAATAATAAAAAAACTCCCGTTTACCTATAATTGCCAACCGTTTACCTCAAAAGATAAAGCAACTGTATTTAAGGTGTTAACTTTAACCCATCAACAAAACGAATGGTAGTAGTAAAAATTTTTGGGCAGAGCATAATGAAATAGCGCGCAAAGCAAAAAATTTGAATCCTAAGCTAATCTATTTTATATTCTATCTGTAAAGGCTATGTTTAATACATAGCCTTTACCTTTAAAACAATCATCTTACCTCCTATTACAGCATTCTATGTGCTTTATATTTTACGCTCTATAACGTAATTCACCATAAGGCTCAGCGCATCTTTATACTCTGATGCGGGATATGTAGATAGTATTTGCAGGGCTTCCTCGCGGTATTCGCCCATTTTTTGCTCTGCATACGTAAGCCCACCTTTGTTTTTTACAAAGGCAATAACCTCTTTTACGCGCTTTTTATCTTTGTTGTGGTTTTTAACTGAGTTAATAAGCCAGCTCTTTTCCTGCTTGGTACAATTATTAAGTACATAAATAAGCGGCAGGGTCATTTTCTGCTCCTTAATGTCTATGCCTGTAGGTTTACCTATGCTGTCTTCGGTATAGTCGAAAAGGTCGTCTTTAATCTGGAACGCCATACCTATCAGCTCACCAAAACGGCGCATTTTCTCTACATCTTCACTCTCCGGGTTAACCGATGCAGCACCCAGCGAGCAGCAGGCCGCAATAAGCGTAGCGGTTTTTTGGCGGATAATCTCGTAGTAAACATCCTCAGTAATATCGAGCCTTCGGGCTTTTTCTATCTGCAGGAGTTCCCCTTCGCTCATTTCGCGAACGGCAACAGATATTATGCGAAGTAAATCAAAATCACCATAATCTATGCTAAGCAGTAAGCCTTTAGAAAGCAGGAAATCGCCCACAAGTACCGCGATTTTATTTTTCCACAAAGCATTAAGCGAAAAAAAGCCACGGCGGCGGTTAGAGTCGTCTACCACATCATCATGCACCAGGGTTGCCGTGTGTATAAGCTCTATAACCGATGCACCTCGGTACGATCGTTCGTTTATAGTGCCACCGCTAATCATTTTAGCGGTAAGAAACACAAACATAGGGCGCATTTGCTTCCCTTTACGTTTTACAATGTAGAAGGTAATCCGGTTTAAAAGCGCCACTTTGCTGGACATGGCCTCGTAGAACTTTTTCTCAAAAAGTTCCATCTCGTGTGCAATGGGCTGCTTTATTTGTTCGGTGATTTTCATGCAGTGCCAAAGATAACAAAAACACACAACAGTTTATAATGTTGATATGTTATAAAGTTTTTAAAATCCCGCAGGGTTTTAAGTAGCAACCCGTGTTCAAAAACTTTCAAAAATCAGAGCAACTATACTGCTGCTTCATTTTTATTAGCCAGCTGACCGCAAGCGGCATCTATATCTTTTCCGCGGCTGCGGCGCACTTTTACCACAATATCATTACGTTCCAGCGCTTTTATGTAAGCATTTACCGCCTCTGGTGCTGCCTGCTGAAACTCCCCATCGTCAATAGGGTTGTACTCTATAAGGTTTACCTTGCAGGGCACGTACCTGCAAAATTTCACCAGGGCATCTACATCCTCATTACGATCGTTAATGCCGCCCCAAACCACGTATTCATAAGTAACGCGGCTTTTGGTTTTGCTGTACCAGTACTCCAGCGCCTCCCTAAGCTCTGTAAGCGGAAAGCTGGTGGTAAACGGCATAATGCGGTTACGCACTTCCTCTATAGCCGAGTGCAACGATACGGCAAGCTTAAACTTTACCCCATCGTCTGCCATTTTTTTAATCATTTTAGAAACGCCCGATGTACTTACGGTAATACGCTTGGCACTCATGCCCAGTCCTTCGGGCGAGGTTATTTTTTCTATCGCCTTCATTACATTGTTGTAGTTCATAAGCGGTTCGCCCATGCCCATAAATACAATGTTACTCAGCGGATGCCCGTGGTACAGCCTGCTTTCGCTGTCTATGGCAGCCACCTGGTCATAAATTTCATCGGGGTTAAGGTTCCGCATACGCTTAAGGCGTGCGGTAGCGCAAAACTTACAGTCAAGGCTGCAGCCTACCTGGCTGCTTACGCACGCCGTTGTACGGGTTTCTGTAGGTATAAGTACACTTTCTACCACAAGGCCATCGTGCAGGCGTACGGCATTTTTAATGGTGCCGTCTTCGCTTTGCTGCATTTGGTCTACGTGTATGTGGTTTATTACAAAATTATCTTCCAGCATCTGGCGGGTGCTTTTTGCCACATTTGTCATGTCGTCAAAACTGTGCGCACGCTTATTCCACAACCATTCATACACCTGGTTGCCGCGAAACGCCTTGTCGCCATTTGCCACAAAAAAATCCCTTAACTGCTCTTTGCTCAGTGCCCTTATGTCCCTTTTTTCATTTTGCATACTGCAAAGGTAGTTTTTTTTTGTTTATGGGTTATGTGGTGACTCGGTTATACGGTTGCGCCTTAACGTGTGTAAGGTCCGATTCCGGATGAATGAGAACTAAACACCGAAAGCTGAACACTAAAAGCTAACACCTTCATATAAAATCTGAAATTCTACCCTTATCTTTGCGTTGTTAAAATAGAAAGCCATGCATACCCTGTTTGAAGAGTTTGACGATTACGCCACCCGCCACAGTGCCGATGAACCTGTTTTGCTAAAAGAATTAGACAGGGCTACCCACCTACGCACCACGCAGCCGCGTATGCTAAGCGGGCATTTTCAGGGGCGTATACTTAGTATGCTGAGTAAGCTTATTAGGCCAAAAGCGATATTGGAAATAGGTACGTTTACCGGATACGCCGCCTTATGCCTTGCCGAAGGCTTGGCACAAGATGGTACGCTTGACACCATAGATGTAAACGAAGAACTTTTTGATTTGCAGCGCACGTTTTTTGACAAGAGCCCGTGGGGTACCCAAATCACGCAGCACCTGGGCAGCGCGCTGGATATTATACCTACGCTGGGCAAAAAATTTGACCTTGTGTTTATAGATGCCGATAAGGAAAATTACCCCAACTACTGGGAAATGATAGTACCGCTTATGAATAAGGGCGGGGTTATCCTTTCAGATAATGTATTATGGAGCGGAAAAGTACTTCAGGAGGTAAAACCAAATGATAAAAGCACCCGAATACTGGTAGAATACAATAAAACGGTAAAAGAAGACCCGCGCGTAGAAACGGTTCTTTTACCCATTAGAGATGGGCTTACTGTTAGTAGGGTTATCTAAACGCTCGTGCTCAGGAAAATATTTATCGCGTAGTTTTGCATAGAGCAGGCTCATAAGCCAACCCATAAATGCGCCAAAAATATAACCGGTAAGTATATCACCAGGGTAGTGAAGCCCTAGATAAATGCGGCTGTATGCAAAAATTAACGGCCAAAAGAAGAAAAAGCCTATGTACTTAAGGTAAGGATGCAGCACACGATATACTAATACTGCTACAGCCATAGAATTGGCCGCATGCCCTGAGAAAAAACTAAATGAATGCCTTTTAATTACAGCGCGCACTATAGTAGCAATTTCGGGGTTGTTGCCCGGGCGTAATCGTTGCACGGTATTTTTAACCAGATTAGTAGTTTGGTCTGTAAACAAAACGGTTAACCCTACAACACCCACAACCATAAGTGCGTGTTTCCAGCCAAGGCGTTTAAACGCAAGGTAAATCACAATAGCAAATACGGGAATCCAGGCTACTTGTTTTGTTATAATTTCCCAAACCGGATCCCAGGTTTCAGATCCCAGACTGTTAAGGTACACAAAAAGCTGTACGTCCCACTGGTGCAGTTTTTCAATCATACGGATTAGTGCATACGTTTTATAGGGCCTGTTATGTCTTCAATATCTCCCTTCACCTTGTCTATTTCGCCCTGTATCTGGTTTGGCACACTGCTTTCACCCAGGTCTGTAAAGGTTTTTTTAATATCTTCTACTTCGGCACTTTTATGTATTTCGTATTTAATGTCGTTTGTAGCATCTTTAAGCTGACGCATGCCTTTGCCCAGCGTACGGGCAATTTCAGGTATTTTGTCGCTACCGAAAAGCATAAGCGCCACCAGTATTATTACAAACATTTCGCCGCCTCCTATTCCGAACATAATCTTGATTTTTGATATACAAAGTTAACTATAAATACGCTGTTATAGTACTTACGGTTTGGTATATTAATGTTTTTTTAAGCTATAAAACAAAATCGCCTGTACTTTAACAGGTACAGGCGACAACATTATGCAGTTAACACACGTTATTTTTTAACAAATTTGGCTACCTGTATTTTACCATCCATTTCTGAAGCAGCAAAATATACTCCAGTGGTAAGGCCACTAATATTAAGGTCGTTACCTGTTCCTGTAAGTACTATTCTACCGGCGGCATCTGTAATGGTTACTTTAGCCGCACCCATATTTGTAGTAAAGTGCAGCGTTTCTGTAGCAGGATTAGGGACTATACTGAAAGCATCTGCGCTAGGGATTGACACTGTGCTTAAAACAGCCGGATCATACAGTTCAATTAAACTAAAATCATAATTTACACCCAGAGCAGGCACAGTAATATTGTTCATAAGGCTGCGAATCCTTGGGGTGTTATCTTCAGCGGTATAGTATAGGTAAATAGTCTGTGCTACGGTTCCAATCTGCAATCCAAGATAGTATAGCTTTAGATTCTGAACTATCTTTAAGCGGGTAAGTGTAGCTGCGCCTACTGCCCCTATAGACGAACTAACAGTACCGTAAGCATCTACCGAAGTTGTGCAACTGCCGCTAAACGTCCCGGTATAGCCCAACCCATCATACGTACCTGCAACCACATCTGCATAGCTGTAACCGTACTGTAGTGGAAAAGTACCTAACGTAGCGTTATTAGTACTGTAATTAAGAATAATACCATCTACGTTTAATCCCGTAATAGTACCTGCACCGGTGGTGTAAATACTTATATTAGAAGTATTGCCCGCACCATTGTATTCTCCGTTAGACGAGGCTACCAACTGCGTACCCGGGTACGAAGCCACATCTGAAGATGATGGCGCCACCACACCTGTAATACTGCTCCCGTTTACTGTAAGCGACGAAAAATCCCAGGACACATTAGCACCCGAAGGTGTTTCGTTAACGTTACCCGCACCAAGCCTGTACCCGGCCTGTGGAACAGATGTAGTGTAAAAGTTATTAACGGTTTGAGAGAAGCCGCCCAAGCTAATAAATGAAAAAATAGCAAGTAAAGTTTTGTTCATAAAATTTTGGTTTTAAGCCAAAGGTATATAAAAAGGCATATTTATTTTTAAGAGATATAAAAAAACCCTGACATATCGGTAAATACATCAGGGTTATAGGTAAACTGCTTTGTTTTTTATTCTGATCCGTTGTTAAACTTCGTTTTCACGGCTTCGCGCGGCCACATGTTGTTCGTCACGTCAATGTCTGCCGTTTGCAACTTAGGGTCCAGCTGAAATTTAACCACTTTTTTATCTGTGGCTATAACCCTTATGGCGCTTTGGTTATTTTTTCTCCATATTTGTACCGGAAAGGTTTGCATTTCGCTGGTACCATCCTCGTAGTTTAGCTGCACAATAATGGGCATTAACATACCTCCCGGTTTATCAAAGGTAAGCTCATAGAAATACTTAGGCTGCTTAAGGCCCGCTTTATCTTCTGCCGTAAGCTTTTCGTTTACAAAATCGTTTAGCAGCTTTACATCTTTTTTATCAAATGCTTTGTCTTTAGCATCTGCTACCATGTATACAAATGGGCCTTGCTCCTGGCCGAACCTCCCTTTGCGTATGCTGGCCTGTTTTTTATCTTTAGGTTTTTCGTCGGTTACGTAATATTGTTTTACATCGGCTATGCCTATATCTACATAATCAGTGGTGTAGAACCAGCCCCTCCAAAACCAGTCCAGGTCTACCGCCGAGACGTCTTCCATAGTACGGAAGAAATCCTCAGGGGTTGGGTGTTTAAATTTCCAACGATTAGCGTACGTTTTAAACGCGTGGTCAAACAGGTCGTGACCCATAATTACCTCGCGCAGTATGTTAAGCCCCGTTGCAGGCTTGCCGTAAGCGTTGTTACCAAACTGGTGTATGGTTTCAGAGTTGCTCATTATCGGCTCCAGAAACTTTTGGTCGCCACTCATGTACGGTACTATGTTTGCTGCCGGACCGCGGCGCGTAGGGAAGTTAGGGTCGTATTCCTGCTCTGTAAGGAACTCTACAAAACTGTTTAAACCCTCGTCCATCCAGGTCCACTGGCGCTCGTCTGAGTTTACAATCATCGGGAAAAAGTTATGCCCCACCTCGTGAATAATAACGCCTGCCATGCCCCATTTAATGCGGTCGCTTACCACGCCTTTTTCATCCGGGCGGCCGTAGTTCCAGCAAATCATGGGGTACTCCATGCCCTGGTCTTCGGCCGAAACCGAAATCGCTTTAGGGTAAGGGTAATCAAATGTATATTTGCTGTAGGTTTTAAGCGTGTGGGCTACTATGCGGGTACTCTTATCGCCCCACAGCGGATTTGCCTCCTTAGGATATAACGAAATAGCCATAACCGTTTTGCCACCCAACTGTACCGCCATGGCATCGTATATTAACTTACGGCTTGAACTGAATGCGAAATCACGCACGTTTGTAGCCTTAAACTTCCATGTTTTCTTTTTGGTGCTAAAGCCTTTTTCTGAAGCTGTGGCTTCGTCCTGCGTAACTACCACTACCGGCTTATCGAAGGTTTTGGTAGCCAAATCCCAACGCTTTACCTGCTCCGGTGTAAGTACCTCGGCACGGTTTTGGAGTTCGCCGGTACCGTCCAGAATGTGGTCTGCCGGGGTGGTAATGTTTACTTCAAAATTTCCGAACGGCAGGGCAAATTCGCCCGCGCCCCAAAACTGCATATTCTGCCAGCCCTCCACATCGTTGTACACCGCCATACGTGGGTAAAACTGTGCTATTACGTAGAGGTTGTTACCATCTTTATCAAAATGCTCGTAACCGCTGCGTCCGCCTATAACCTGGTAGTTGTTAATATTGTACCACCATTTAATGCTAAACGATACCTTTTCGCCATGCTTTAGCGGCGTGGGCAGATCTATGCGCATCATGGTTTGGTTTACGGTATATTTCATCGGCTTCCCGGCTGCGTCTTTTACGTAGTCAAGCTTAAAGCCGCCGTCAAACTGCGGTTGCAGGTACTCCCGCGAAAAACCCGCCGGGCTGTACGCCTCGTTCATCTTCTGGCTGTCTACCAGCTTCGATGGCGAATCAGCTGCCTGCTGGTTTTGGTCCAGCTGCACCCATAGATACTCCAGTGCGTCGGGTGAGTTGTTAGTGTAGGTTATGGTTTCGGTACCGTAGAGTTTGGTGTTTTTATCATCCAGCTCCACGTCTATCTTATAGTCGGCCTGTTGCTGGTAGTAAGCAGGGCCGGGTGCGCCCGATGCCGTGCGAAACATATTCGGCGTAGCCAAAAGATCGTACATCTGGCTGAACTTGTTGTTGTCGCCGTGGCCGGGCTCGCGTGGTGTAGCGGGCTTGTCCTGCGCAGCGGCGCATAAGGAAGCGAGTACCGAAAGGGTGCAGATAACTCTTTTCATGGTTTAGTAGTAGTTTAGTAGGCCCTGGGGCGTGTCGTAGTTTAACAGCAGGCTTTTGCGCTGGTTGTTTATGTTAGCATTTATCATGTTTTGCTGTTCGCGAAACATTTCAAACAGTATCGTATTGCGTACTTGTACTGACGTGATTTTTTTTGGGGCCGGAACTGTGTAGTATACCACCAGCATATCGTCTTCGTAATCGCGGGTAAAATACGTAAGCGCGGCTGGCTTACCGTTTACGGCAACGCTCATTTTATCGGCTATGTACTTTTGTATGGTTTCGGTGCTTTCGGGGAGTTCTTTGCCTGAAGCCAGGCCAAACTTTTTACCGTATTTGGCGCTCAGTGCTTTTTCAAGGTCGTCTATAAAAATACGCCCGGTTATTTGTAGCTGTTTTTTAGCCGGGGCAGCCTCCACCTGAAACACGGCCACGTAGTATTTATGTACGTTTGCCGAGGTAAGTACCCCCAGCAACAGCACCAAACACAATATGCGGATTAACTTTTTCATGAAGGGCTAAGATAGTAAATTGATTTAAAATTACAGCCAGCCCATTTTTACTGCTTTATAACCCAGTTCGGCAAGTGATTTACAATCAGACTTTGCAAAAATATTTTTACGATGAGAATTTACCGTATGCACAGACAAGGACAAAATATCTGCTATCTCGTGGGTATTTTTACCGGAAAGAACGAGTTGAAGCACCTCTTTTTCACGTTTAGAAAACGGCTCTTTGCTGGACAAAAGCACATCGCCACCCACCTGAACGTTATAATAAGAAGGCGCACCGTTTAAACCAATGAAGGACAGGCCCGAGGGCTTGTCTTCGGTTTTAAGGTGCGTAATATCTGTTTGCACCCCTAACACACGGATAACCGAACCCTGTTCATCACTCTGAAGGGTAAGGGTTTGCATAAGTATCCATTTGTATGTGCCATCTGCACAGCGCAAACGGTAGTCATAGCTTACCTTGTACCTCAGCACCTCCTCGGGTGTTAAATCACCAAAAAACCGTGTAACCTCCTTTTCATGTGCGGCAAACCTGTTGAGGTCGTCTGAGTGAATGTATTCAAAAATATACTCCGCCGAAAAGTCCTCGGGATTAATGCCCAAAATGTTATGTATGGTGTTACTTACAAACTCCATCCCGGCAGTGGCAACATTAAAAATGTAATAGTAGAAGTTACCCACGTGGAATACTTCCAGCATTTTTTTGTAAACCTCCAGTTCAAAGTTTGGCTGAATATCGCCTTTATGGTTTTTGGCAATTTCAGACCAGGTCTTTTTCATCTCATCGAATTTGACAATCTCCATAGCACATTGTAAGTTAGTTGATTACTACAAAAATATAAAAAAGCAGAAAAAACCAACCATAAACGCTATTAACATTAAAAACTCAAAACATACTATACGGATTAACTTGCTTACAGCTTTTTGTAAATAGAGTGGTTTTGCGGGAAAGATTAAATAATAAATCTTAATTTTGGGAGAAGACCAACATAATATGGATGATTTATTCCCACTTACCAAAGAGCAGCGGAATTCTATTGAAATAAGTAGAGAACAGATTAAGAATGGTCGGTTTTCTGCCAATGAAGAAGTGATGGCAAGAATGAGAGAGTTAATAAATAGAAAAACTGTATGACGATGGATAATTATAAAGCTGATGAGCTTCTAAAAACATATTGTTTTAATTGCGATAAAGAAACGAATCAAAGTATACTATATAATGATAATGAGATTGTCCCCAATGAGATTATTTGGAGAAATGAATCTGGAGATGAATTTGAGTCTGCTTGGGAAGTAGTGGCAAATATTTGGACACTTTCACGATGTAGAGGGTGTGAGAAAGTTAATTTTAAACATATTATAAGAAATTCTCCAGATAGAGAAACAGATAGAGTTTTTCATCTTCCCCATAAACCAATAAGGCAAGTTCCAAATTGGGTAATTAAAATACCAATGAAATACGTTGGCATCCTACAAGAAATATACATTTCAGTTAATGAAAAACTTTTCACATTATCATTAACCGGAATAAGAACTTTGCTTGATATTTATATAGTCGATAAAATTGGAGACGTTGGCACCTTTAAACAAAAACTTGATAAGCTTGTTGCTGAGGGGATAATAACTTCTTCCAAGGCTAAAGTGTTGGAAGCCGCGATAGATGCTGGGAATGCTTCTGCACATAGGGGGTATAGGCCAGATCAAGAAACACTATTTCAAATTTTGGATATTATGGAAAATCTATTGCATTCTGAAATTGTAGATAGAAGTGTAAATAAAATTAAACAAAGTACACCCCGTCGAAGATAAAAAAACGCACCCAACGGTGCGTTTTTCTATATCGGTTACCCATGTATCGCCTCACTGTTCCCTTAACTCTGTATAATCTGGCCTTCGTATTCCAGCCATTCTGCCCAGCGTTTTTCTACGTCTACATCTTCGGCGTATTTGCGGGCAAAGTTTAAAAACGTGGTATAGTGCGTGGCTTCGCTTACCATAAGGTCGTGGTAAAACTTGGCCAGTTCTTCATCTTTAATATTTTTAGACAACACCCTAAAGCGTTCGCAGCTGCGGGCTTCAATCATGGCGGCAAACAGCAGGCGGTCTATAAACGAGGTGTTTCGGCTGCCGTCTTTTTTGCAAAACTTCATCAGCTGGCCCACATAATCATCACGGCGCTCACGGCCCAGGGTATAGCCGCGTTTCTCTATAATGTCGGTTACCATTTTAAAGTGCTCCATTTCCTCCACGGCAATCTCGGCCATTTTCTGTACCAGGTCTAAATGCTCAGAGTTATTGGTAATCAGGAATATGGCATTACTGGCGGCCTTTTGCTCGCACCAGGCGTGGTCGGTAAGGATTTCCTCAAGGTTACTTTCTGCTATGTTTGCCCAGCGTGGGTCGGTTAAGAGTTTCAGTCCAAGCATGATGAAAATATTATGGCTGCAAATTTAAAGAATTTAAAACACAAACCTCATCCCCTTAAAATACAAAATCCCGCCGCAATGGCAGGATTTTGTATGAAAAGCGTACAATCTTAGTATTAAGAAAGTAGCGCGTCTATAGCTTTAGTATAGGTTTCCTTAGGAGCAACGCCTACCTGGCGGCCTACCACTTCTCCGTTTTGGAAAATAAGCACAGTAGGGATGTTACGGATACCGTATTTAGCAGCAAATTCCTGGTTAGCGTCTACGTCTACTTTACCAACAACTGCTTTGCCTGTGTACTCTTCGCCAATTTGCTCAATGATTGGGCCTACCATACGGCAGGGGCCACACCATGCTGCCCAAAAGTCTACAAGTACGGGTTTGTCTGATTTAAGTACTACTTCCTCAAAAGTAGCGTCTGTTATTGCTTGAGCCATAAAATAAATTCGTTCTTAATTATAGTGCGTATTGTGATTACAACGCTAATAACAATCAATGAAAAACTTACGTTAAACATATAGCTTTTGGTTATATGCTGATAATCAAAAACTATACCCCTAATTCAGTTTAAAATTTATCTGCAGTTTATCAAGCTCCTGCAGCAGTTCGTTACTTATTTTTATCTTCATTTTACGGCTTGGCATACTTAATTTTGTTACCACTTTTATGGTTTCTTCCTCCTCTACCGCATCAGCCGTAAGGTCTTCTTCAAAATCAGGTATTTCTGCATCGTCTGCATCATCCGCAGGCTCTGTTAGCCGTGCGGTAACAGCCGCTACAGGAACCACAGGCTTATGTACTTTTTGCAGTTCCATAACCTCAAACGTTACCTGGTTATCGCCTTTGTTACCGGCAAACAGCTGAAACAGACTTTGTATAAGCTGCTCCTGCAAATCAAGCACATTAAACTGTATGATGAGCTTTTTGGCAAAAGTAGGCAGTACATCCTGTAGCTGCTGAATTAACATAAATTGTAACCTTGGTTCTCCTTTTTTGCCCTCGGCATTGGTCCACCCCTCACGAACCATAACGCGTATAAATACAAAGTTATTATTCACCAAAAAATGACGGAACTTAAGGTACTCCTCTCCATATATCTTAAACTCATAACTTTCGTCATAACCTTCCATATTAAAGATGGCCCATCCTTTACCGTTTTTGGCTGTTTTATGCTGGATATTAGACACAATCCCGCCAAAGCTCAGATTCTTGTTCACGTGGGGTTCCAGGTTTTTAAGAGCCTCCAGGCGGGCGTTACAGAAGTACCGCATCTCAAACTTAAAGTCGTCTAGCGGGTGACCCGATATGTATATACCTACCACATCTTTTTCCCTGGCCAGTTTTTCCATGGTACTCCATTCCTCGCACGGAGGTACTACCGGCTCCGGTATCTGCACTTCGCTGGCTTCGCCAAAAAGGCTTACCTGGCTGCTGTTTGCATTGTCCTGCATCTTGGCACCGTAGCGCATGGCTTTTTCCAGGAACGAAATATTATCTGCGGCATCCATATGGAAATACTGCGCACGGTGGGTATCTGTAAAGCAATCAAAACCACCGGCAAGGGCAAGGTTTTCAAATGCTTTTTTATTTGCCGAGCGCAAATCTATACGGCGTGCCAAATCAAATATCGACTTATAGTTGCCGTCTTTACGGTTCTGCACTATGGTGTCTACCGCGCCGGCACCTACCCCTTTTACAGCTCCCATACCAAAACGCACCGCGCCCTGGTCGTTTACCGTAAACTTATAAAAGGATTCGTTTACATCAGGACCCAAAACGGTTAAGCCCATACGCTTACATTCTTCCATAAAGAAGGTAACCTGCTTAATATCGTTCATGTTGTTACTCAGTACCGCTGCCATATACTCGGCAGGGTAATGCGCCTTAAGGTAGGCCGTTTGGTACGCTACCCACGCATAGCAGGTAGAGTGGCTTTTGTTAAACGCGTAACTTGCAAAGGCTTCCCAGTCTTTCCAGATTTTTTCAAGCACCTGCGGGTCATGCCCTTTTTCGGCAGCCTGCGCCACAAACTTGGGCTTCATTTTATCCAGTACGTCTTTCTGCTTTTTACCCATCGCCTTACGCAGTACGTCGGCCTCACCTTTGGTAAAGCCCGCCAGCTTTTGCGACAGTAGCATTACCTGCTCCTGGTATACCGTAATGCCGTAGGTCTCTTTTAGGTATTACTCACAGGCATCAAGGTCGTATTTTAGTTCTTGCTCCCCGTTTTTACGGCGGACAACACTCTGAATGTATTCGAGCGGGCCCGGGCGGTACAAGGCGTTCCTGGCAATAAGGTCGGCAAACACAGTAGGCTTCAGGTCCTTCATGTATTTTTGCATACCGGGCGATTCGTACTGGAACACCCCTACGGTTTCACCCCTCTGGAACAGCTCGTATGTTTTTACATCGTCTATAGGGAAGGTTTCCGGATCTAGCTCTATACCGTGCTTGTATTTTACCAGTTTTACGGTATCCTTAATCAGGGTAAGGGTCTTAAGCCCCAGGAAGTCCATCTTAAGCAGGCCGGCACTTTCTACCACCGAGTTATCAAACTGGGTAACGTAAAGGTCAGAATCCTTAGCTACCGAAACCGGAACGAAATTGGTAATGTCATCGGGCGTTATAATTACCCCACAGGCGTGTATACCTGTGTTTCGCATAGAGCCTTCCAATACCTTTGCCTGCTGTATGGTTTCGCTGGTAAGGTCGCCACCATTGGCCAGGGAAATAAGTTCCTGCACACGGTCATACTCATCAGAACGCAACGCGCCACGAAGCGCATTTTGGTCCATGGTGAATATCTTGGCAAGCTTCATGTTTGGTATCAGCTTTGCCACCTTATCGGCTTCAAACAATGGTAAATCGAGCACGCGGGCAGTATCTCTGATAGATGATTTTGCCGCCATGGTACCGTAGGTAATAATCTGTGCTACCTGGCTGGCACCGTATTTATTAATTACGTAATCCATAACGCGGCTACGGCCTTCGTCGTCAAAGTCGATATCAATATCGGGCATAGACACCCTGTCCGGATTAAGGAAACGCTCAAAAAGCAGGTCGTACTTAATCGGGTCTATGTTTGTAATGCCAAGGCAATACGCTACCGCACTACCCGCTGCCGACCCCCTGCCCGGCCCCACCGACCCCCCCAATTTGCGGGCTTCGG
>JAAXJD010000173.1:0-9133 GCA_012270005.1 Flavobacterium sp.
CCAAACTGAGTGTAGAGAGAAACCAGAAATTTGAAATAGACTATCTTACTATCAATCAACTTGATTTTAATAGGCTATAACCTTTAACCAAACTAAATATGAAATGTAACATTATTTTTTTCCTCTGCTTATGGTTTCCTTTGCTGGCCACAGCCCAGGGAATAGAAGTAAAAGGAACTGTGCTATCTGCCGAAGACAATATGCCTCTTCCGGGTGCGTCGGTAATCATAAGTGGTACATCGGCAGGAACAACAACAGATATCGACGGTACATTTACCCTTAAAAATGTGCCGTCAACAAGCCAGCTTACCATAAGTTTTGTTGGCTATCAACCGCAAACGATTGCAGCGGCTCCACAAATCAATATTACCCTGAAGCAAGACCAAACCGAACTGGAAACGATAGTGGTTACCGGCTATTCCAGCCAAAAAAAGGCAGACATAACCGGCGCAGTAGCAGTGGTAGATATGGCAGAAGCCAATAAACAAAAACAACCTAATGTGGTACAATCATTACAAGGTCGCGTTCCCGGTGTACGCGTAAGTACAGACGGGTCTCCCAGCGGTGGTAATACCGGTATTGTAATTCGGGGTGTAGGTACGCTTAATAACACCGCTCCCCTACTGGTAATAGATGGTGTGCCTACAAAATCAGGAATGCACGAACTTAACCCAAATGATATTGAAACCATACAGGTGCTTAAAGATGCTGCTTCGGCAAGTATTTACGGGTCACGGGCCAGCAACGGTGTGATCATCATAACCACTAAAAAAGGTAAAAATGGCCGTATGCGTATCAATTTTGATCACTATACATCAGTTTCATCGTATGCTAACAGGACTAAGGTTTTAAATGCAGAACAATTCGGGCAGGCATTATGGCAGGCGAATGTTAATGATGGCATAGACCCAAACAATAATAACCTAAGCTATAGATTTGACTGGAGCGTGGCAAATGGCCGCCCCACGCTTAATAAAGTGTTATTTCCTGAATACCTGGATGCTGCACAAACCATAAAATCATCAAATACAGACTGGTACGATGCTATATCCCGCACGGGTATCGCACAAAGCTATGACTTGTCTGTATCTAACGGATCAGAAAAAGGAAACTACGTGTTCTCATTAAATTACTATAACAATGAGGGTATAGTAAAAACTACCGAGTTTACACGTATTTCTGCCCGTATGAACAGTTCATACAAATACTTTAACGACAGGCTTACCATAGGGGAAAACTTTAGTATGAACCGTACCCGCGAGGTAACAGACCCCGGTGTATTAGACCCTGCTCTGAGGGCTTTACCTATTATACCGGTACACACGGTAGACGGTTCCGGCTGGGGTGGCCCCGTAGGGGGAATGAATGACCGCCAAAACCCGGTGCGTCTTTTAGAATACAATAAAGACAATCCATACAAATACATCCGTTTATTTGGCAATGCCTTTGCTGATCTTGAGGTAATTAAAAACCTGCATGTAAAATCCAGCTTCGGAATTGATTACGGGTATTATAATAAACGTACCCTACAGCGCAGTTACAAATCAGGATATTTACAAAACAACCAAACATCGGTAACAATAGACCAAAGCGTAAGCGACAAATGGACGTGGAGCAATACCACCACCAACATAAATCAACTGTGGAAAAATAACTTTATCATCCTTTACGGTAACTAAATTTACAGAGATACCTTTGACTATACAACAGTTTGAAAAAATGACTTTGTTGAAGAAACTCCTGATTATATGTATCCTGATGCAGGTACGGGCGAATCGTTTACCAGTGGTACTTCTACACGTTATAAACTGTTGTCTTATTTCAGCAAACTTGATTATGATTATGCGGGGCGCTACCTGGCTTCGGCTACTGTACGCCGTGATGGTTCATCTCGATTCGGAAAAAACAACCGTTTTGGTACCTTCCCTGCCGTATCTGCGGGATGGCGTATCAGCGAAGAAAATTTCCTTAAAAACATAGAAAATACACCCGTATCTGATCTTAAACTGCGTGCCAGCTGGGGACAAACCGGTAATCAGGAAATCAGTAATAATGCTGTATATTCTTTATTTCTTGCTAATTACGCAGGGGGCAGCCCTACATGGGCCACATCTTACGGAACTGCGTATGATATTAACGGTAACAATAACGGGCTGCTGCCATCGGGGTATATTGCTACACAAACCGGAAACGACAACCTGAAATGGGAAACCACTACACAAACTGATATAGGGCTTGATTTCGGATTCTTTAATCAGAAGCTAAGCGGATCTGTAGATTACTATGTTAAGAAAACAAGCGATATATTGGTACAACCGCCGTATTTGGGTGCCATAGGCGAAGGTGGTAACCGTTGGGTAAATGGTGCGAGTATGGAAAACCGCGGCTGGGAAGCACTGCTTACTTACCGCAACCAAACCGATGGCGGATTTAAATATGAAATAACAGGCAACTTTTCTGCTAACCGAAACAAGATTACCAAGCTACCGGCTGCAGTAAGAAACAGCTACGGAGGAAACGGATTAGACGACAATATTTTAGGACGGCCTATTAACTCAATGTATGGCTACGTAGCCGACGGGCTTTTCCGAACCCAGGATGAAGTGGACAACTACGCAGACCAGCCCGGTAAAGGACTGGGGCGCATACGCTACAAAGACCTTAACGGAGACGGGATTATAGATAACAAAGACCGAACGTGGATAGGTAACCCCAACCCCGGTTTTCAATACGGTATAAACGTAGCCCTTAGCTATAAAAACTTTGATTTCACTACGTTTTGGGATGGTATAGGTAATGTAGATGTAATTAACAGCAAAAAATACCAAACTGACTTTTGGAGTGTAGATGACGTAGGGTCAAATAAAGGTACACGACTTCTGAACGCGTGGAGTGCAGACAACCCTAACTCATCTATACCGGCTCTTACAACCGTAGACCGTAATGCCGAAAGCAGGTTTAGCACGTACTATGTGGAAAATGGCAGCTACCTTAAATTACGTGTGTTGCAGGTGGGTTATACCGTACCAAAATCTATAGCCGAGAAATACAGCCTTGAAAACTGCAGGCTGTACGTAAGCGGGCAAAACCTGTTAATTATAAACAGTAAAAACTTTACCGGTGTAGACCCTGAAAGCCCTGCTTTTGGCTATCCCCTTCCTATGACGTTTACAGTAGGTATTAATGTATCTCTTTAACTAAAATCATCATGAAAAAAACTATATACATGGCCAGCCTTCTTGGCCTTATGCTTACAGCTTCCTGTACCGATTTCTTGGACAACAGCCCACGTGGCGTACTGGATGAAGAACAACTGGTTACCCCGCAAAATGTTGACGGGTTTGTTACAGCCGCCTATTCGGCATTAGGAAACGACCATTATGATACTCCGTTTAGCTTGTGGCCCTACGGAAACGTAAGGAGTGATGACGCTTACAAGGGCGGCAGCGGTACTAATGACATACAGGATTTTCACTTCTTTGAAATATCTAATAATATCCGTCCTGATTTCGGCGAGTTAGATGCACTGTGGTACCAGCATTACGTAGGTATTTCAAGATGTAACAAAGCCTTAAAGGCACTGGAACAACTAAACGAATCTCAATATCCACTAAAGCAGCAACGCATAGGAGAAATGAAATTTATAAGGGGCCATTTTTATTTTATGCTGAAAATACTGTACAGGAACATTCCTTACATTACAGAAGACATCCCTGCCGAACAATATTCCAGCATAAGTAATACAGACCTGAATAATGAAGAGCTATGGGAAGCTATCGCCAAAAACTTTGAAGACGCTGCAGCACTACTACCCGAAACACAGACACAGGTGGGGCGCGCTAATAAAACGGCTGCTTACGCTTACCTGGCTAAAGTGCGTCTTTATCAGGCCTATACTCAAGACGAAAACTATAATGTAACGGGCGTTAACCAGCAGCACATGCAGCAGGTTGTTGAAGCTACCGGACAGGTAATGGGTAAAGCGAGCCTTGAACCTGATTTTGCTAATAACTTCCTTCCGGGGCAGTATGAAAACGGACCTGAAAGTGTATTCTCCATCCAGTTCAGCAAGGACGATGGCACGCTTTATGGCAGGCTTAATTACGGAGATGTGCTTAGTTTACCGCAAGGCCTTGGCTGCTGTGATTTTCATAAGCCGAGCCAAAACCTTATGAATGCCTACAAAACCACAGCAAATGGGTTACCAATGTTTGATTCTTTTAATAACACAGACCTCGATTATCACGCGTTAAATAATAACACTGTAGACCCACGTTTGTATCATACCGTGGCACTACCGGGATTACCGTGGAAATACGACCCTGACTACACGTACGTTGAGGCATGGAACAGATCGCCTTCTACCTACGGATATACAGCGTCTTTAAAAGAAAACGTTCCTGTAGGGTGTAACTGTACGGTAAACATAGACCCTTTTTACGGCAATGCTAAAAACCGCATACAGATACGCTATGCCGATGTATTACTTATGAGGGCAGAAGCACTAATAGAGACGGGGCAGCAAGACCAGGCGCTACCACTCATAAACCAGGTACGTAACCGTGCTGCAAACAGTACCGGCTTAATATCAGGCTACGCTACCAATACGAATATAAGCCCCTATATTAACGGCCAAAACTGTACCTGGACGCAGGATTTTGCAAGGCAGGCGCTACGCTGGGAGCGCAGGCTGGAATTTGCTATGGAAGGCAGCCGCTTCTTTGATTTGGTGCGTTGGGGTATTGCTGATGAGGTAATGAATACCTATTATGCCGGCGAAAAATCAAAACGCGCATACTATAACGACGCCTATTTTGACCGTAACAAGGAAGAATATTGCCCTATACCACTGGCGCAGATTAATTTTAGCCAGGGGGTATACCACCAAAATCCGGGTTACTAACCACAAAAAGAAAACATTATGAAAAAAATATATAAATCAGGATTCATAGCCGCATTACTGCTACTCTTTGTCACACTTTTTTCATGTGAGGATGGATTTGACGACACGGGGTTTGAAACCAATGTGCCGGTAAGCGTAACTTCATTTAAAATAGCCGGCACTGAAGGGAGTATTAACCAAAATACCGGTGCCATAAGCGTAATATTACCTTACGGAAGTAGCCTTAATAACCAAACTGCTGACGTAGGGTTACCTTCGGGTGCTAGTATAAATGTAGACTTTAGCCAGCCTTTAGATTTTTCACAACCGGTAAATTTCAGGGTGGTAAATGGTAACCTGTATAAAAATTACAAGGTCACCGTATCAGTAGCCTCTCCCATTATTAGTTTTAAAATTAATGATGTTGCGGCTACTATAAACAATACTTCACGTACCATACTGCTCACATTACCTTCGGGTACGGACCTGACAGCACTGCAACCCGTTATTGAACTCAGTGAAGGTGTAAGTATTTCACCGGCCTCAGGGAGTACCATAGATTTTACAAATCCTGTGGCGTTTACCGTAAGTACTGCAAATACATCTGTTATCTACACGGCTAGCGTAACGGTGCCTGTTGAAGGGCTAACAGTAGCTTTTCTAGGAACTGCCGCAACACGTGAGGCCATAACAAACATGGACGAAAAAACTGCCTGCGACTGGCTTTTTGCTACTTACCCGGGAGCGCAGTATCTTTCATTTGCACAAGTTAACTCCGGCACCAGCCTTACCGATATAGATGTTATCTGGTGGCACTATGACAGCGCACAGAGCCTTCCATCTATAGCACTAAACCCTACAGTAACAGCAGCGTTACGTACTTATAGGGCTAATGGAGGTAATCTGTTCCTTACCACTTTTGCCACCCAATATGTAGATGCACTGGGCGTTGTGCCTTCAGGCAAAGGACCGAATAATGTTTTTGGGGATTTTCCACCTAATGGCGGAATAGATACGGCAAACTCGTGGGGAATTACCTTTGCTGGCCATGAAAGCCACCCTATTTTTCAAAATCTTGAAACGTATGACGGTAATAAAGCAAACCTTTTACAAAACGGTACCTTTAGGCTTAACCATACCGCTTGGTGGTTTTTACCGGAATGGGGAGGTTATGGCGATGGTGCCGGATGGCGCTCCCAAACGGGAGGTGTTAACCTGGCTAGCGAAGCATGGGATACAGGCCTTAACGGCCGTGTAGGTATAGCAGAATGGGGCGATACAGATAAAAATGTGGTAATTATTGCTTTTGGAGCATACGACTGGTATAATGAAGCCGACAATAACGGCAACCCAAGCCAGCCAAATGCTTATATAAACAATATTAAAACCCTAACGCAAAACAGCATCAATTACCTTATAAACAACTAATACTGCTATGAATATAAAACATATATACCTACTGCCTGCAATGGCCATGGTGCTAATGTCCTGCAATAATGACGACAAATACATTGGAGGCTCCATAATGGGCGGAGAAAGCGCAATAAGCAGCATATACCCTACTCCACCATCGCAATGGATGGGTGGTACCGATCCGTACTTTAGCGCGGGTTACACCGGAGACCCCATGCCTTTTTATGAGGATGGTACGTTTCATGTATACTTTTTGCATGATGCAATAAATAAGCCTGCCGGTAAGGGTTTCCACGACATACACGAATACACCACAACAGACCTGGCCCATTTTGATTACAAAGGCCAGATGATACCCTACGGAGAACAGAACGAGCCTGATTTTGGCGTAGGTACCGGCTCTATGATTAAAATAGGTAACACGTATTATTTTTACTACACCGGGCACAACGAAATTGCTTCTTTTATAGCAAACAACCCGCGTGAAAGCGTATTGCTCGCTACAAGTACAGACAGGGTACACTGGACCAAACAAAGCTCTTTTAAGATAACAGCCCCATCAGGTTATTATAATTATGATTTTCGTGATCCACACGTATTTAAAAACCCGGATGACGGCAAATACTGGATGCTGGTAAGCACGCAGACCGATCCATCACGCAAAGCAGTTTTGCTTAAATTTACATCGGCTGATCCTACAACCGGCAACTGGACGCCCGAGGGGCCTTTATACACCGCAACAGCGGAGGACAACTACCTTATGATGGAGTGTGCCGATGTTTTTAAAATGGGCAGTTACTGGTACCTTACCTTTAGCGAAAACTGGAGTAATAGTAAGGGTACACATTACAGAATGGCTACTTCGATAAACGGCCCATGGACAAAACCAGCAAACGATATGCTGGATGGTGAATATTATTATGCCGCGAAAACAGCCTCAGACGGAAATAAGCGTTATGCTTTTGGGTGGACAGCACGTAAGGCTCCGGAAAATGATACCGGCGGCAAAGAATGGGCAGGTAACCTTGTAGTACACGAAATAATCCAGAATGCAGATGGTACTCTTGGACTAAAAGCTCCGGATGCAGTAAACCAATTATTTACCCAATCGGCGGCTATTACGGTACAAAACACATCGGGTAATGTAAGCCAAAATAATACTACGTTTACCTTGAACGCTGTAAGTAGCCATGCTATAGCCACTTTTGCATCGGCAGGTAAAAAAATGAAAGCCACTGCACAACTTACATTAAACAGTACATCTGGTTCTGCAGGTTTCTTTTTCAATGTAAACAACAGTGCACAGTACAAAATTATGTTTGAGCCTCAACAAAATCGCATAGCCGCCTACAACAGTAACGGCGATATGGTAACCCGAGTTCCTCTTACCGTTACACAAGGCAATGCATACAATATAAATATGGTTGTGGACGGCAGTATCTGCGAACTCTATGTAGATGGCAAAACTGTACTGAGCAACCGGATTTACGGACGCGACCAGCAAAGCTGGGGACTTCTTGTAACTGGTGGAGCTGAAGCTACGTTTAGTGCGCTCGAAATTAAAAAACCATAAAACACGCAAAAATGAGTATTAGTAAAAAAATAAAGGCGGTATCTTTTGGAGAAGTGCTTTGGGATGTATTTGCCGATGGTAAAAAAATAGGTGGAGCACCGTTAAACCTTGCATTACGCATGCAGAGCCTGGGCTGCGAAGCAGCAATGATCAGTGCCATTGGTAACGATCAGGACGGGAAAGACATTATAGAGTATGTTACCAGAAAAGGCCTTGATACTTCAGGAATCATCACGGTAGAAAATTATCCTACGGGCTTAGTACAGGTATACGTAAATGAACGAGGCAGTGCAAGTTACGAAATAAGTTACCCATCTGCATGGGATAAAATATCCCTTAGCGCTGACGTTAACAATATAGTGAACCAGGCAGATGTACTTATTTATGGAAGCCTTGCATGCAGGGATAATATTTCAAAATCCAGCTTGCTGCAATTGCTTCAACTTAACGTGTATAAGGTATTCGACGTTAATCTACGTCCGCCACACTATAGTACAGAAACGATTTTGGAACTGATGAAAAAAGCTGATTTCATTAAATTTAATGATGAAGAGCTTTTAGAAATTGCGCGCAGTTTGGGCTCGCAGACTCCCCTACTAGAAGATAACATAGAATTTATTGCCCATAAAACGGGCGTTAACGCTATATGTGTTACAAAGGGCAAGCATGGAGCTACCTTATTATGGAACGGGGAAAGTTATAACAATAGTGGCTACAAAGTTAATGTTGTAGATACAGTAGGTGCCGGCGATTCTTTTTTGGCTACGCTGATAATGAAACTACTGGCAAACGAAAAACCGCAAACTGCGCTAAACTATGCTTGTGCCATGGGTGCTCTCGTAGCTGCATCAGCAGGTGCAAATCCGGAGATTAACGCCAAACAAATTGAAGAGTTGACTTTAAGTGTACCCTAAATTGGGTTAGATATAGTTAAAGTTTGGGTTTTTTAGGAAAGCTGTCTCTTTCGAGGCAGCTTTTTTATGTAATTGAAAAATCTATCAGCGAATAATTTTAGCCGATACAGGTTACATCAAATAAGTATTTTACAAAATCATTCAAAGTTTCAGGTAATTTTGATATACTGAAAAAACTCTAAAACCATATTATGCAAATAGTAGTAACTTTATATTTAAACTTAAGGTTAGTACAAAAAACATCCAACCGCCTCTAACATTTTAAGGCATGGTATTTGGAGATGAAACCAATAAAATTGCACAGTAACTTTTAGGCAATCCTTATTTTTAGGAGCTGATTAATAGCTTGTT
>JAAXJD010000173.1:9143-16274 GCA_012270005.1 Flavobacterium sp.
ACTTTTTAAAGAAGTTATTTTCGAATAAACAAATAACAGGATTGTATTTAAAAGCGTACTAACTGCAAGAACTTTAATATGAAAAATACACAGTACGCCATTGTAGATATAGAAACCACCGGGGGGAACGCCGGGGGCAGTCGTATTACAGAAATTGCCATAATAATACATGATGGTAATACAGTTTTAGAGCGGTTTGAAACACTGGTTAATCCGCAGAAAGAAATCCCGCTGCCCATTTTTGCACTCACAGGAATCACTAATGATATGGTTAGAAATGCTCCCGTATTTGACCACATTGCAAAAAAAGTATACGACTTATTATCAGGACGCGTGTTTGTAGCCCATAACGTAAACTTTGATCATTCATTTGTGCGCCATGAACTGGAAAGGGCAGGAATAAAGTGGACAGCAAAACACAAGCTGTGCACCGTAAGGGCAACGCGAAAAATTATGCCAGGGCTACCGTCTTACAGTCTTGGTAACTTATGTCGTTCATTAAATATACCCTTATCGCGTGCCCATCGTGCCGGTGCAGACGCAGATGCTACTGCTGCATTACTATCGCAATTACTTGAATGTGACAACGAGGGGATAATCGAAACAATGATTAAAAAAAATGCGCAAGATCAACGCTTACCGCCTAACCTGCCGCCGGAAGATTTTGACGCACTACCAAGTAAGCCGGGTGTGTATTATTTTTATAGTAAAGATAAGAGGGTGGTGTACGTGGGCAAAGCAAAAAATATTAAAAATAGAGTGGCACAGCACTTTACAGGACATGCTGTTACAGCACAGCGGCAAAACTTTTTGCGTGATATTTATGGGATTTCATTTGAAATTTGTGCATCAGAGTTTATGGCTTTGTTATTAGAATGCTGCGAGATAAAAAAACTCTGGCCTATACACAACAGGGCACTGAAAAAGTTTGAGCCGAAATTTGGATTGTATAGTTATGAAGCACGTAACGGATATAAATATTTGTCCATAGGAAAGATTTCAGCATACCAAGGTTACATAGAAAAGTTTCACTCGCTGCACGAAGGGGTAAATATGCTTTTAAAACTTGCCGGCGATTTTAATATTGATCATCGGTTTGTGCATTATGGAACTACCTCAGAAGGTGTAGTGATTAGGAGTACCAAAGAATTACCTCCTGTAACTTACCATAACAAGGCGGTAAATAACGCGTTGCACTTCATTGAATCATCGCGTACCACCTATGCCATTGTAGATAAGGGGAGAAATAATGAAGAACTGAGTTGCGTGTGGGTAGAAAAAGGTCAATTTTACGGTATGGGATACATCAGCAACGATATCAATATAACTGAAATATCTGAAATAAAAGAGTATATTACACCTTATTCCGGCAACGGGTACATTATGCAACTTATTAATGCCTATGTACTTAAATACCCAAGGAAGGTTTACCTACAAAACCCACATTTATAGACATATGTTTTTAAAACTATCAACCTCAAATAGCATCTTAACTCAATATTTATGCTCTAAATACAAAAGTTAGATAAAAAACAACTACTTTTGTTTAACTTTTAAGTCAAAACATTAGACAAAAATTACACAGCATACATTTGGAATAGCCTATGAAAACGGAAAAACCTGACAATATTGTATTTTCTGATGAGCACGGATACAACGCCCGACTTTTACCGTATGCAACCAACGTGGGTGCTCCGGTGATTAAGACTGACGACCTTTCGGGATGGAAAACTACCGGAATAAATCGTGTAAACAAGGAACTGGAAAGTAAGTTTAATGAGTTGAAGGCACAATACCAAAATCTGATAGAAGAATTTCGCTGGAATGAATTGCTATACAACGCCAAATTTTCTTTTGAGCCGGTTGTAGGAGAAATATACCACTTGTATAAAGATACAGATGGCACTCATTTCCTTTCTTTAATTGCTCCAGGTGAGTGGAATAGAGAATATTTAGGCACTTTTAAGCTTAATAGTGATAGAAAATGGATTTTGTTACACCACGAAAGCAATATTATATAACAAACTTTGCCACATATGGAAACGAAAGTAAATTTTAAAAGCGCCCACCTGATGCAAATGGAAAAACAGTTTCGGGTTCATTTTATTAACAGCTTGGGCGGCTTTAAAAGTGTGGCATTGGTAGGTACAGCCGATGCCTCAGGTAGCACCAATCTTTCTGTTTTTAGTTCGTTTTTTCATATTGGTGCCCATCCCCCTCTAATAGGAATGATTTTTCGGCCAAGCCCACCCGAGCGCGACACCATGAGGAATATCCTGAATACCGGCTTTTATACCGTTAACCACATTAACGAAACCATTTACAAACAAGCACATCAAACATCAGCCCGATACGATAAAGAAATTTCCGAATTTGATGTTACAGGCCTAACCAAAGAATATAAAAATGATTTTTTAGCGCCTTTCGTATTGGAAAGTAATATACAGTTAGGGGTGGCATTCAAAGAAAAAGTAGACTTACTGATTAACAATACTACAATGGTCATTGGTGAAATTATCGAAGTTTTTGTACCGGAAAACTGCCTTTGCAATGACGGTTTTATAGACCTGGAAATGGCAAACTCAATAACCTGTTCTGGGTTAGATAGTTATCACAAAACAGTGCAACTAGACAGACTTAGTTATGCAAAACCAGATAAGCCAATTATGTCATTACTTAATAATTAATGTATCAGCAACTTAGATCTTAGGCTACGCCATATCTTTATCATTTCAGTAAACTATTGCTCCCGTACGGAATTTCAGCAGTTTTTTACACTAAAAAAGGGAACATTGATTAATCAACATTCCCTTTAGTATTTCTATAGGTATTTCCCTATAGCAAAATATACAACAAGCGTGCGCTTACAATAAGTGCAACAGCAATTTGTATATACATTATTAATGTATCTTTTGTTTTAAAAGAGCGGTAGTGCGCGTATCGTTTTTTGCTGTAACGTTCGTTGACTACAGAATCGAAACCGGCATAGGTTAGTAGTTTTTTCATAGCTTACTTCATTAATCATTATATTCTTCCATAAAGTTAATATTTTTTCTGTTATCTGCAATAATAAAAACAAAACACAACTCATTTTAACCCAAAAATTAACATTTATTGCATTTTATTCACCTGTCCACTGTGGGGAAATAATGTTTTATGGCTGTTTTTGAAATTTATATGGTTTGGTTACCTTTGCCGTTTATTATTTGAAACAAAAGTGGCTAAACAAATAGTTGTACTGATTGGGGGTCCGGGGAGCGGAAAAACCACACTAATAGATAAACTTACAGAGAAAGGGTACTTATGCTACCCCGAAATCTCAAGGGAAGTAACCCTGGAAGCGCGAAAACAGGGAATAGAACAATTGTTCCTGGAGAGGCCTTTGCTTTTTAGCGAGTTGCTGCTTGAAGGCCGGAAAAAGCAATTTAAAGACGCCGCAGCCGAAGATGCTGATATTGTTTTTATAGACCGGGGAATTCCTGACGTCTTAGCCTATATGCATTACATAGGTGACGCTTATCCCCCGTTTTTTGACCAGGCGTGTAAAGAACATGTATATCATAAAATTTTCTTTTTACCGCCATGGGAAGAAATCTATACCGCAGACGATGCCCGATATGAAAATTACGAGCAAGCGAAACTCATTGCGCTCCATTTGCAGGAAACCTACCGCAATTATGGCTACGATTTAATAGAAGTACCTAAAGATACCCCTGAAAACAGGATTTTGTTTATTTTAGAGGAACTTGCCCGATAATATGCAGGAAGCTTTACAGATACTTAAAACGCATTGGCAACACCATAGCTTTAGGTATCCTCAGGCAGAAATTATAGCGTCTGTATTACAGGGTAATGACACATTTGCCCTACTCCCTACCGGCGGCGGAAAGTCTGTTTGCTTTCAGGTGCCGGCACTTATGCAGGAAGGTTTATGCCTTGTAATATCTCCGCTGGTGGCCCTAATGGACGACCAGGTGAAAAACCTGAAACAAAAAGGCATAAAAGCAGTATCCCTTACCGGGGCTATGTCTTTTGAAGATATAAGTAATGAACTGGATAATTGCAAGTTTGGCGGCTATAAGTTTCTATATCTTTCGCCGGAAAGACTGCAAAACGAATGGATTACAGACCGTATTAAAGCGCTGCCCATTAATCTTATTGCGATAGACGAAGCGCACTGCGTATCGCAATGGGGACATGACTTTAGGCCCGCTTACTTAAAGATATCCAACCTAAAAACACATTTCCCAAAAATTCCCTTTATTGCTTTAACAGCATCGGCAACGTTACAGGTTCAGGAAGATATTATAAACCTACTGTCCCTGCGCAGCCCGGCCGTATTTAAAAAGTCGTTTGCCCGCGAAAACATTGCCTATATGGTGTTTGAGTGTGAAGACAAACTTGGGCGCCTTGCGCAAATACTAACAAAAAATTCGGGGCCTGCAATTGTTTACGTAAGAAACCGCAAAGCCTGTAATGATGTATCGCGCCAACTTACCAGCATGGGATTTGGAGCAACACACTACCATGGAGGCTTAAAACAGCGCGAAAAAAAGGCCAATATGGAAGCCTGGATTTCGGAAAAGCTGCCCGTAATGGTTGCAACAAATGCCTTTGGCATGGGTATAGATAAACCTAACGTAAAAACAGTTACCCACATACAGCTACCCGAGAACCTTGAAAGCTACTACCAGGAAGCCGGCAGGGCGGGCCGAAACGGTGCCAAAAGTTTTGCCACGGTTTTACTGCATCATACCGATATTGCAATGGCTAAGTCGCAGTTTCTGGACGGGTTGCCAGACAAAACTTTCCTGGCTCAGGTGTACAAAAAGCTGAACGCATTTTTACAGATTGCCTATGGCGAAGGTACGGAGCAGGCATATCCGTTTAATTTTACCGATTTCTGCAAAAAATACAGCTTCCCCTCAGTAACGGCGTTTAATGCATTGCAGTTTTTAGACCGGCAAGGCGTATTAACCCTAAGCCAGGAATTTACAGAAAAAGCGTACGTACAGTTCATGATTTCAAGTAGAGAAGTCATCCGTTATAATAGCCTTAACCCTACCGATGAAGCCGCTATTTTAGTACTGTTACGCACGTATACAGGAATTTTTGATAACGAAACCGCCATTAATAGCAATAGTGTAGCAACCAAAGCAAAAATAACAACAGACAAGCTGGTTGAAATTTTAAACAGGTTGCATGCCTACGGGGCAATTTCCCTGCGCATGACCGGTAATGACAGTACCATTGTCTTTAACGAAATCAGGGAAGACGACCGGACTATAAACCGCATATCAAAATTTTTAGAGCAACAGAATAACCTTAAAAAAATGCGATTTGAAAGGGTTATCTCGTACATAACTGATAATCAAAAATGCAAAAGCAGGATCTTACTGGAGTATTTTGACGAGACGGATTCTAAGGACTGTGGGATTTGCTCGTATTGCATTACACAAAAGAAAGCTAAAGATAATTCGCCCGACGTAACTGTCGAAATTGTACAACTGTTAAGCAGAAACCCATTAACTTCGCAGGAAATCCAATATGCATTGGGACTATCGTCTGAGCAAACAGTAATGGCGTTACAGTTGCTTTTAAATGCTGGAAAAATTTCCATTAACACTAATAATGAATATACCCTTGTACTATGAACAAGCTTAAGATAATTTTTATGGGTACGCCTGACTTTGCCGTAGGTATACTCGATGCTATATATCAGCGTAATTATGATATAGCCGCCGTTATAACTGCACCGGATAAGCCGGCAGGCCGTGGCCAAAAAATAAAATTCAGTGCCGTTAAAGAATATGCGCTCGAAAAAGACCTTAAAATTTTACAGCCTACAAATTTAAAAGACGAACAGTTTTTGGCCGAGCTTAGAGCACTGGAAGCAAACCTGCAGGTTGTGGTGGCGTTCCGCATGCTTCCTGAAGCGGTATGGAAAATGCCGGCTCTGGGCACGTTTAACTTGCATGCATCGTTGTTACCACAATACAGGGGCGCGGCGCCTATTAACTGGGCTATAATAAACGGAGAACAACGCACCGGGGTTACCACGTTTTTTATAGACGATAAAATTGATACCGGTGCCATGATACTGAAAGAAGAAACTGAAATAAAGCCCGACGAAACTGCCGGCGAGTTACACGACAGGCTTATGGAACTGGGTAACGCTGCCGTTGTAAAGACCCTGACGCTGATTGAGGCCGGTAATGTGGTTACCACGATCCAACCACAGGATGACGATATAAAAACGGCGTATAAACTAAATAAAGACAATTGCAAAATAGACTGGACAAAACCCGGCGCAACTATTTTTAATCAAATACGGGGCCTATCGCCCTACCCTGCCGCGTGGACTTACATATCAGACAAAGGCGAGGAATGGAATGTAAAAGTGTACGAAACGGAATTTACCCCGGTTTCCCATACACACCATACCGGTATGCTGGTTGTGGACGGTAAACAGATAAAAGTTTTCACTACAGATGGTTTTATTACATTAAAAAGTCTACAAATGCCGGGCAAGCGCAGGATGAACGCATCGGAATTACTTAACGGTCTTACCTTTACACCCGAAGCCAGGGCTCATTAATCCCTAAAAATCCCTGTAGAATTGGGGATTCCGAATAAAACAAGTATGATTATTAACATTCTGGCAAAAGTTATTAACAATTAAAACCAAAATGTTATAAATTAGTTGCTTGGTATCTAAATCCTGCTAAATTTGTAGAACAGGAATTGGAAAAAAGATAATTTTTAACCAAACAATTAATTACATTTATTATGAACAAATCAGAATTAATCGACGCGATTGCTGCTGACGCAGGTATTTCTAAAGGCGCAGCGAAGAAGGCTCTTGAATCATTCGTGTCTCACGTTAGCGATAGTCTTAAAGGCGGAGGCAGGGTGTCTCTTGTAGGATTCGGCTCATTCTCTGTATCTGCCAGGGCAGCAAGGGAAGGTAGAAACCCGCAGACCGGTAACACGATCAGCATCGCAGCAAAAAATGTTGTTAAGTTTAAACCGGGAGCAGAACTTGATTCTCACGTAAACGGATAAACTGACCAAAAAGTTATAGAAAAAGCTTTCCACCAGGAGAGCTTTTTTTATTTAACAGCATTATTA
>JAAXJD010000173.1:16284-40480 GCA_012270005.1 Flavobacterium sp.
TTTTTTAAGTTCTTTGACATATCTGTGAATTACTTGGTTTTTTTTTGTTAAATTCAAACCAAAATGTAAGAGCATGATTTCAATAAAACCTCAAAAAGGCCATTTGCTTATAGCTGAGCCATCTGGGCTCGGAGACCTTTCTTTTAATCGCTCGGTTGTGTTACTTGCAGACCATGGGAAAGAAGGATCTGTAGGTTTCATTCTTAACAAACCTCTTGAATACACAATAAACGACCTTCTGCCGGAGGTTAACGCACATTTTAAAATATACAATGGTGGGCCTGTAGAGCAGGACAACCTCTACTTTATACACAACGTCCCTGACCTTATAACAGATAGTATCGAAATTTCTAACGGCATATACTGGGGTGGCGATTTTGAAAGTGCTAAAGCGCTTATAAATGCCGGAAGCCTGTCTAAAAACAACATCAGGTTCTTTTTAGGGTATAGCGGATGGTCTGCACAACAGCTTGAAGCGGAACTTCAGGATAATGCCTGGATTGTAACACCAAACGGTTACAAAAGCGATATTATAGGTAAATCAAGTTCTTCTTTCTGGAAAGAAAAAATAATGGAACTTGGCGGAGAGTATGTAATATGGGGTAACGCCCCCGAAAATCCTTCTTTAAACTAAAATAAAGGGTATTATCCCAGCCTTACTTTTGCGTTAAGGCGCTTTACCAATTCTTTAGACAGGTCTGACTTATACGTTTTTTTACGGTAACGCGTAACCGGCTGTATACCTGTGATTACATTAGTAATAAAAATTTCATCTGCTTTTTGAAGGTCAAACGGAGATATCGATGCCTCAGCAAATTCTATACCTTCTATTTTCTTAGCTATTTCTATCAGCTGTTTTCTCATTATTCCATTAAGGCATCCATCAGAAACAGGTGGCGTTACCAGACTATTTCCTGTAAGCATAAATACATTACCCTGTATGGCCTCAATAACATTTTTATCATCATTAACCATCAGGCAGCTGTTATAGCCGTTTTCAGACGCAAATATTGCCGCTGTGGTGTTCAGTATTCTGTTAGTAGTTTTAATCGTAGAAACAAGCTGTTTAGAGATATAGAAGTCTTTATAAAGCTCTACTTCGTATTCCGATTCATTTACCGCATACAATAGCGTTTCCAGAGGCTCTGTAGTAATAACAAACTCGGTTTCATTTGTTTCAGGCGTGTACTTACCGCCTGGCTTCCTGAAAAACGTAATCCTTACCCTTGCCGATGCCGAAAGATTAAGTGCAGCAACAATACTAAGCACCTCGGTTTCCATATATTCCAGTGTAAAATACACCGGTATTTCCATACGTACTATGCGCAGGGAAGCCATTAAACGGAAGTAGTGATCTTCAGAAAACAGCACTTTACCATCAAGTACCTTAAGGGTATCAAAAATCGCGTCGCCATACAAAAATCCTCTGTTGGCCTCTAAGCTTAAACCTGTTGTTGGTACAATAGCTCCGTTGTAATTTACCATAAAAAAAGCCCTGAAAAAATTCAGGGCAAATATACGCTATAAATATTCTTTTACCTATACAGAGCCTAAAACATGTTTAAGATCTGATATTTGGTTTTCCCATAACTGTTTAGATTCTTCCACATCGTTTTGAAGTGCAAAATCAGTTACCAGTAACGATACGTCTTTAGTAATTTCATCTACAAGTATTTTCATTTCAAAGAAGTACTCACCGTCTTTATTATTATCATCTACCCATCTGAATTTTACTTTTTCTCCGGTTTTTTTAGAAGAAAGGCGTGCCTTTTCTTCGCTGTCATTCCATATAAAAGTAAAAAATTCTCCTCTTGAGTTTACATTATCTGCAAACCATTCTGAGAGGCCCGAAGGCGTAGATATATATTGATAAAGTAGTTGTGGCGATGAAGTTATAGGAAATTCGATTTCGTATTTTATTTTTTCGTCCATTGTCATCTAAATTTTCGGAAATATATAATAATTAACATACAAAAAAAAACATTTCAAAAAATAAATTTTTCTTGAAAAATATGTTTGGAGAAAAAGAATATTGTTCTATATTTGCACCCGCAATCAGGAAGCAAATATGCTGAATGAATAACCTAAAAAATGGCGAGGTAGCTCAGTCGGTTAGAGCGCAGGATTCATAACCCTGAGGTCACGGGTTCAACTCCCGTCTTCGCTACAAAAACAAAGGCTTTCAGAGAAATCTGAGAGCCTTTTTCTTTATGGTATAATATAAGTATTTATAGATCTAAAAATGCAACTGTTTAGTTATTGATCGTACATCTGTAAAAGATGTACACCAATCTAATCCTGCTTTTGCTGTTCCTTTCTGCGTTGTTCTATGCGGTCGTCTACATATTCAATCTGCGTTTTACCATGCGCCGACGGCCTGCCGAAACTGTCTAGATTTACCATAGTAATATTATCTACTGTGATAATCTTCTCCTGGGTCATTTTATTACGCACTTCACACCTAAGGCTTAATGAGGTGCGCCCAAACCTTACCACATCTATACCTATCTCTACAATATCGCCCTGCTTTGCCGATGCCATAAAGTTAATTTCACTCATGTGCTTGGTTACAATCCGTTGGTTTTCCAGTTGAATAATAGAGTATAAAGCAGCTTCTTCGTCAATCCACTCTAAAAGCCTGCCACCAAACAAAGTACCGTTTGGGTTTAAGTCTTCAGGCTTTACCCACTTGCGCGTATGAAATCTCATAATTTATATTTTTCTATTGCCAAATTTACTATATCGCCATGGTCAAATGCTAACAACGGCAGGTCTTTAACAGAAAACCATTTCGCTTCCTCTGCATCGTCAGCGCCTGTTGCTTCTGTGCCGCCCGGCACAAAACCCGCATACACTACAGAAACGGTATGGTGCCGCGGATCGCGCCCTGGTTTACCAAATGCGCCCAGTTGTTCCATTTGCTCTATAACCACACCGGTTTCTTCTAAAAGCTCACGCTTTGCAGCATCGGGTAAATCTTCATTCTGATCAACAAACCCACCCGGAAGCGCCCATTTACCCTTATCCGGGTCTTTCAGGCGTTTAATAAGCAGTAACTCATGTCCGGTTTCGAATTGCCTGAAAACTACAGCATCTACCGTAACAAATATTTTTGATGTCCACATATCTCTCTTTGTCAACAACGGGTTGTCTTAATTAAAAATCTTTACAAGCATTTCCTTCAGCAGGTCGTCTGCCGGGAGCGAATTAGCCCCTACCCCTTTGCTTTTTACATCAACATCGCGCAATGCAGCCACTATGGCACTTACCTTGCGCATGGGGTAGTTCCGGGCAGCAATTTCATAATCCTTAATAAAATAAGGGTTTACCTTAAGCACTTTTGCTGCCTGGTTTTTATCTTTTAGTCCATGGTATTGCAGCAACTGCGTAAAGAACCCAAACACCAGGCCTACCGTCATAACTAAGGGATTGTCTTTGGGGTTTTGGGCAAAATATGCCGCTATCTTATATGCCTTTAACTGGTCGCGCTCCCCTATTGCCTTACGAAGCTCAAACACATTATAGTCTTTGCTTATGCCAATGTTTTCCTCTATATGCTGCGGCGTTATGGTACTGCCTTTCGGAAGGATAATAGCCAGTTTTTCCAACTCGTTGTTTATTTTACTTAAATCTGTACCCAGAAACTCCACCAACATAGCGGCAGCCTTTGGGTCTATAGCATATTGCCGGCCCGAAAGTACGCGTTTTATCCAGTCGCCTACCTGGTTTTCGTACAGCTTCTTACTTTCAAAAACAAGCCCTTTTTTTTCTGCTACCTTAGTTACTTTTTTACGCTTATCCAGCGTTTTGTATTTATAGGCTATAACCAGCACTGTAGTAGGCTGTGGGTTTTCAAAATAGCTTTCAAACTTTTCTATGGTACGCGAAAGCTCCTGTGCTTCTTTAACAATAACCACCTGGCGGTCTGCCATCATAGGGTATCGTTTGGCGTTAGCCACTACATCTTCTACCGTAACATCTTTACCGTAGAGCACCATTTGGTTAAATCCTTTTTCCTCTTCGGTAAGTATATTTTGTTCTATGTATTCTGTAAGTTTATCTATGTAGTAGGGCTCCTCGCCCATAAGGAAGTAAAAGGGCTTTATATTGCCCTGCTTTATGTCATTTACAATTCTTGTAACTTCGTCCACCGTGCCTGTATATTGATATATGATTGAAAATACTACCTTTGCGCCATGCAAAAGCTGAACTTTCCGGAATACGCTTTCCGTTTCAAAAATACGGAAAATAAAGTAGCGATTTTCGACGAAATCCGTAAAAAGTTTATCATTCTTACCCCAGAAGAATGGGTAAGGCAGCACGTGGTACACTTTTTACTTAAAGCAAAAAACTTCCCGAAATCGCATGTAAACGTAGAAAAAATAGTTAAAGTAAACGGCATGAATAAACGCTACGATATAGTGGTGTACCGCCCAAACGGAACCATACTGCTTATTGTAGAATGTAAAGCGCCCTCTGTAGCCATAAGCCAGGCAACTTTTGACCAGATAGCCCGTTATAACATGACGCTTAACTCCGGCTATCTTATGGTTACAAACGGATTGAATCACTACTTTTGCCAAATGGATAATGAGGCCGAACGTTATATTTTTTTGAGGGACATACCTCCATACACCGCACAATATGAATAAAACAGCTGTTGTAATACTCAACTGGAACGGCAAAGCACTGCTTGAAGAATTTTTACCCTCTGTAACAGCACACTCTGCAAACGCCACTGTTTACGTGGCAGACAATGCCAGTACCGATGACTCTGTAGCGTTTGTAGAGCAAAACTACCCAAGCGTAAAGCTCATTGTAAATAGCGGTAACTATGGATTTGCCAAAGGGTATAACGAAGCATTAAAACTTGTTGAAGAAGATATATACGTATTAGTAAACAGCGATGTACAGGTAACAGAAAACTGGCTGAAACCTGCCCTTGCACTCTTTAATGCTGATGCTGCAACAGGCATAGTGCAACCTAAAATACTGGACTATAAAAATAAATTCATGTTTGAATACGCAGGTGCAGCAGGTGGATTTATAGACAAGTACGGCTATCCGTTTTGCAGGGGTCGCATTTTTGAGACCATTGAAAAAGACCATGGCCAGTATAACAATACTGCCGAAATTTTCTGGGCATCGGGTGCCTGCTTTTTCATACGGAAAAACGTTTACCGCGAATTAGGAGGGTTTGATGAGGATTTCTTTGCACACCAGGAAGAAATAGACCTGTGCTGGAGGGCTTTTAATAAAGGCTACAAGGCAGTGTTTTGTCCGGAATCGGTAATTTATCATGTAGGCGGCGCCACATTAAGTACGGCTAACCCGCGTAAAACATTTTTAAACTTCCGTAACTCGCTGTGGATGCTACTTAAAAACTTGCCCGCTGCAAAGTTATTCCCTGTATTATTTGCAAGGCTTGTGTTAGACGGTATTGCAGGTATGCGCTTTTTAGCTCAGGGCGAGCCCAAACATTTTTTAGCGATATTAAAAGCGCACTACTTTTTTTACGCGAAGTTATTTTATTTCTTAAATAAAAGAGAATCAACCCAAAAGCGTCATTACTATAAAACAGATAGCATAGTTATTAAGTATTTTCTTAAAAACGGCAAGATTTTTGAAGAACCTATTAACAATACTTTATAGCACCGTTAGCGTACTATTTAGCATTTAAGTACTACTTTTGTTAAAATTTTAAACCGGTTAGATATGAGAAGAGCCATCCTGACACTTTCATTAGCAGCCCTTACGCTTACATCGTGCGGCAGCAAAAAGAAAATCGCCGCCCTGGAAGCGAAAAATAAGGAAATTCAGGACCTGCTAAATGCAGCAACAATGAAACTTAATATGTGTTTATCTGAAAAAGACCAGCTGAACAGCCAGGTTGATTATCTGAAAAAGTCGAACTCAGACCTTATAAACACAGCGTCTAACATGACAACCCTTAGCTCTAAAGGAGCTGCCAACCTTGAAAAATCACTGGAAAGCTTAAAGGAAAAAGACCTTAAAATTACCCGTTTACAAGACGCTCTTACCCGTAAAGACTCTGTAACGCTGGCGCTTGTAACAAGCATTAAACGTGCAGTAGGCGTTAACGACCCGGATATTGAAGTAAACGTAGACAAAGGTGTTGTATACATATCGCTTGCCGATAAACTGTTGTTTAAAAGCGGTAGCTACCAGGTTACAGACAGGGCTAAAGCTATCTTAGGAAAAGTAGCTAAAATAGTTCAGGACAAGCCTGATTTTGAATGTATGGTAGAAGGCCACACAGACAATGTGCCTATTAAAAACCCTGTATTACAAGACAACTGGGATCTTTCTGTTAAACGTGCTACCTCTATTGTACGCATCCTTCAGTCTGATTTTGGTATAGACCCTAAACGCCTTGTAGCATCTGGCCGTGGAGAATATGTGCCGCTGGTAGCAAACGATACCCCGGAAAACCGCGCTACAAACAGGAGAACAAGGATTCTTGTACTTCCTAAAATCGATCAGTTTTATGATATGATTGAAAAAGAAATGAAAAACCAGCAACAAGGTACTCAGAAATAATCTGTTGCTGTTTTCTATTATACAACAAAGCCGCCCTGCTGGGGCGGCTTTGTTATTTTATATAATGGTAGATTTACCAATAGTTTTATTGTCTAAGACAGGAGCGGGTATTTCTTTTTTAAGGATGTAGCTTTCTACAAAATTCCCCACGTCTTGTGTGGTGTATATGCTATTTGCTACAATATCCGGGGTGCTTACCCCTTTTTCTATACTATAAGACACAGCCTCTTTTATAAGCCCCGCTTCATGATACATATTAAAATGCTCAAGCAGTAACCCTGCAGATAATATAGATGCTACGGGATTAGCAATGCCTTTACCCGCAGCTTGCGGATACGACCCGTGAATAGGCTCAAACATTGAATGCACCTTACCTACCGAAGCAGATGCCGCCAGGCCGATACTACCCCCCAGCACACTAGCCTCGTCAGACAATATATCGCCAAACATATTTTCAGTAAGCATTACATCAAACTGAGTAGGATTTAGTATCAATTGCATTGCTGCATTATCTACAAATAAAAAATCAAGTGCAACATCAGGATAGGTAGTGCTGCCAATTTCGGCTACTACCCTTCTCCATAAACGCGATGTTTCCAGCACGTTAGCCTTATCTACCAATGTAAGTTTTTTACGTCGTTTTTGTGCCGCACGAAATGCCATGTGAGCTATACGCTCCACCTCTTCCTGGCTGTAGCTACACAGGTCAGATGCCTGGGTTTTATCATCGCTCAGTTGTTTTTCACCGAAATAAATCCCACCGGTAAGCTCACGGTAAATAGTAAGGTCTACACCCGCAACGCGCTCCGGGCGCAGCGGCGACTGGTTTACAAGTTTAGGGTATATGGTTGTAGGGCGGATATTAGCAAACAGCCCCAACTCTTTACGTAGCCTTAACAACCCTTGTTCTGGCCTTACCGGCGCTGTAGGGTCATTATCATACTTAGGATGGCCTATTGCACCAAACAGTAGTGCATCGGTAGTTTTACAGAGCGCAAGGGTATGTGGTGGCAGCGGATCATTAAAGGCATCTATTGCTACCGCACCCACAGGCGCTTCCTCATATTCAAAGGTATGGTCGTATTTTTTTGCCACAGCGTTCAATGCCTTTATGGCTTCCTTAGTAACTTCCGGGCCTATACCGTCTCCGGGCAATACAGCAATTTTAAGTATCATAATTCGGCGTTTTTCTGTTCAAATTCTGTTATCGCTTCCAGCCTGCTTACAAGGAAATCAATATCATCATAACCATTAAGCAGACATAATTTCTTATAAGGGTCTATATCAAAATGCTCGCTGTAACCTCCAAAGCTAATCGTTTGCTCCTCAAGGTTTACCGTTACAGGCGTAGCGGCATCTTCTGCAACAGCTGCAAAAACAGCGGTCAAAAAATCTGGGCTCACCTGTACCGGCAGCAGACCGTTATTGAGGCTATTCCCTTTAAATATATCGGCAAAATAGCTCGATACAATTACCTTAAATCCGTAACCCGAAAGCGCCCACGCAGCGTGTTCGCGGCTGCTACCGCAACCAAAATTATTTCCGGCAACCAGTATAGTCCCCTTGTAAATAGGGTTATTAAGGGTAAAATCAGGATTGGGGTTATTATCTTTATCGTAACGCCAGTCACGAAACAGGTTGTCTCCAAAACCTGCCTTATCAGTCGATTTCAGGAAACGTGCAGGTATAATCTGGTCGGTATCTACATCAGCAATATTAAGCGGCACAACCGTATCGGTGTAACTAACAAACTTTTCCATTAATTAAGATTTGGGGTATAATCAATAATCTTACCTTCAATAGCTATGGCGGCAGCCGTAAGCGGGCTCGCCAAAATAGTACGTGCGCCAGGTCCCTGCCTACCCTCAAAGTTACGATTGCTGGTACTAACACAGTACTCGCCGGCAGGTATCTTATCCTCATTCATGGCAAGGCATGCAGAACAGCCCGGCTCACGTATTTCAAAACCGGCTTGGGCAAATATTTCAGTAAGACCCTCATCTTCAATCTGCCTGACTACCTGCTGAGAGCCCGGCACTATAAGTGCTGTAATGTTATCTGCCTTTGTTTTACCTTTAATATAATCGGCCACCGCACGAAAATCTTCAATGCGTGAATTGGTACAACTGCCTATGAATACATAGTTTATCGGCTGACCTATAAGGGTTTCTCTACCAGTAAAGCCCATGTAAGCAAGTGCTTTATCAGACGAAGCATCCACACTCTGCGGAATAGCATCGGTAATTCTTATACCCATTCCAGGATTAGTACCGTAGGTAATCATAGGGCCTATTTCTTCAGCAGCGATGAAATATTCCTGGTCAAACACGGCGCCCTCATCGGTACGCAGGCTATTCCAGTAGGCTTTTTTCTTTTCAAACTCCTCACCTTTCGGTGCAAATTCACGTCCCTGCACATAAGCATACGTAGTATCGTCAGGGGCAATTAATCCTCCACGCGCACCCATTTCTATACTCATGTTGCACACGGTCATACGGCCTTCCATCGACATTTCCTCAAACACATTGCCGGCATATTCGCAGAAATAGCCTGTACCACTATTAGTGCCCAGCTTGGCAATAATATATAATATAACATCCTTAGGAGTAACACCTTTTTTTAGCGTGCCGTTTACATTAACGCGCAATGATTTAGGCTTCTCCAATAACAGGCACTGGCTGGCAAATACCTGAGCTAACTGGCTGGAACCAATACCAAAAGCAAAAGCACCAAATGCCCCGTGCGTAGAGGTATGGCTGTCGCCGCATACAATAGTCATGCCCGGTTGCGTTATGCCAAGCTCCGGCGCTATAACGTGTACAATGCCGTTATACTTGTGCCCAAGTCCATAAAACGTAATGTTGTGCTTATTACAGTTTGCGGTAAGTTCGTCTATCTGCTTGCGCGACATTTCGTCTGCAATGGGCAGATGTTGGTTTTTAGTAGGCGTGTTATGGTCTGCCGTAGCCACAATTTGTTGTGGGCGGAAAAGACTTATCCCCCGGCTTTCGAGCTCTGAGAACGCCTGAGGACTGGTTACCTCGTGTATTAAATGTTTGTCTATATACAGTATCTGTGGACCGTTTGGTATGGTTTCTACCACATGGGCATCCCAAACTTTGTCAAATAGCGTCTTTTTCATTGCTTAGTAGTTTATTTGCAGCCTGTTTTTAGAAAGCGCAATAATATGGTGCAGGTCGTTATCCTGTACTTGTTTACAGTTATCGGCAAACTTAAGGAACTCAAGGTAAATAATATCCAGGTCGTTCTTGGTAAGTTCATAGCCTATTTTTTTAGCGGTATAGGCCAGTGCCGAACGACCGCTGCGTGCCGTAAGCACTATAGACGATTCGGTAACGCCTACATCAGCAGGATCTATTATTTCGTAAGTTTCACGATTTTTAATCACACCATCCTGGTGAATACCCGAACTATGCGCAAAAGCATTTTCACCTACTATGGCCTTATTTGCCTGCACTGTCATACCCATTTCCTGAGAAACCATGCGGCTTAAGCCTGTAAGCTGCTGTGTTTTTATATTGGTTGAAAGGTGCAGCGCATGGTGCTGGAGCAGTTTCATAACTACTTCTTCAAGTGCTGTGTTACCGGCACGTTCGCCTATGCCGTTAATGGTACACTCTATTTGTCGCGCCCCGTTTATTACCCCTGCTATTGCATTGGCTGTAGCCAAACCCAGGTCGTTATGGCAATGGCACGAAAGTTTTACTTTCTCTATACCAACAACATGATCTGTAAGGTATTTTATTTTGGCACCATATTCGTCCGGAAGGCAGTACCCTGTAGTATCCGGAATGTTAAGCACAGTAGCTCCTGCTTTTACCACAGCAGTACAAACTTCTGCAAGAAATGAGTTATCAGTACGACCCGCATCTTCTGCATAAAACTCTACATCCGGTGCAAAATTTCGTGCCAATTTTACCGCCTGCACAGCCTGTTCTATGATTTTTTCGCGGGTTGAATTAAACTTGTGTTTTATATGAGAATCAGATGTGCCAATACCCGTATGTATACGTGGTCTTTTTGCATATTTAAGAGCTTCGGCTGCTACCTCAATATCTTTTTGTACCGCACGGCTTAATCCGCAAACGGTAGCATTTTTTACGAGTTTTGCAATTTCCTCTACCGAATGAAAATCACCCGGACTGGAAATAGGAAACCCGGCCTCAATAATATCAACGCCCAGATTATCAAGCGCATCGGCAATTTTCAGCTTTTGGGCTGTATTTAGTTTACATCCCGGGACCTGCTCTCCATCACGAAGCGTAGTGTCGAAAATATCAATATGCTCTGTACTCATAGTTTCTCGTGGTTTTAATCTGTAAGCGAAAATAAACAACTCATTTCCAGAGTATTTTTATATTAAATATCATTTACGAAACCCGAAAGAGTAAACAAACACACAAACAATTGAATATCATATAATTGATATAAATAATTTTACGAAATCTAAATTTATTATGCATTCATAATAATATAAGTATATATATGATTTTTAGCTATATTTGATGGACCGAATTTATGCGGAATGAAGAATAAAACACAACTTACAGATAATCTGTTTATACTTATAAAATCACTTTCCGCTTCAGAAAAGCGGCAGTTTTCTTTGTTTGTAAACCGGCTTCAGGCCAATACCGACAGTAAATTTCTGCATTTGTTTAAAGTATTATCGGCTCAAAAGGAATATGACGAACAAGCACTACTCAAGGCAACCAAAATAAGCAAGGAACAACTGAGTAACGTAAAAGCGCACCTATACAACCAGATACTTACCAGCCTGCGGCTAAACCCCAGCAAACGTAATATACCGCTGCAACTACGCGAGCAGTTTGATTTTGCCATGATACTCTACCGAAAGGGTTTGTACCAGCAGTGTCTTAAACTATTAGATAAGCTAAAATCCCAGGCTATTATGTACGAGGAAAAGAACCTTGGTTACGAAATCCTGGATCTAGAAAAAATAATTGAGTCTCAGTACATAACGCGTAGCCGTAGCAATCGCGCCGATATGCTTATTGAGCAGACCGCAGAACTTAGCTACCTTAATAACATAGCGAGTCAGCTAAGCAGCCTGGCACTGGATATGTACAACATATTCCTAAAACACGGTTATGCCAGAACCGATGAGGAAGCACAGGAAGTTTCAAGACATTTTTTTAAGCACTTACCTGATTATGATACTGATAAACTTGGCTTTAGGGAGAAACTATGGCTGTACCAGTCGTATCTGTGGTACAGCTTTATAACCCAGGATTTTATAGCATGTTACAGGTATGCCACGCGCTGGGTAGGTTTGTTTGAAAAGAATCCTCACCTGATTACTGTGCACCCTGTTTTTTATATTAAGGGCAACCACTACGTACTTGAATCACTGTATTACCTGAACAGGGTAGAACAATTTGAAAAAGCACTGGATAAATTTGAGCAAATACTAGGCAGCGAACCCATACCGGAAGACGATAACATTATTGTACTGTCGTTTCTGTATGTGTATGCTAATAAGCTAAACCTACGGTTTATGCGGGCGCAGTTTAGTGGAGGCGAAGCACTTTTGGAAACCATCCACAAAAAGCTGGATAGGTATAAAGATAAGATAGACGACCACCATGTAATGATACTTTACTACAAAATAGCATGTTATCATTTTGGTACGCAGGAATATGCGAAATGTATACTGTTCCTTAAAAAAATAATAAACAGTAAAACCACACAAATCAGGGAAGATCTTATGTGCTTTGCGCACATGCTTAACCTTGCGGCGCATTACCAGGCAGGGCTTGATTACAGGCTGGAAGCCCTGATAAAGTCTACCTATAACTTCCTGATAAAGATGAACGACCTACATGGGGTACAACGCGCTGTAATTGAATTCCTGAAGGGGTTATCCAACGTATCGCCACTGCTTATAAAGCGACGGTTCATAGAACTGCTGGAAAAGCTTAGAACCTTTGAAAAAGACCCGTTTGAGCGCAGGGCATTCCTGTACCTTGACCTTATTTCGTGGCTTGAAAGTAATATTTACAACAAGCCCATAGCACATGTAATTGCTGAAAAAGTAGCGAAAAGGCAACCGGAAACGTGATCCATACTCCACGTAAAAAATTTCAACAAAAAATCCCGTTCTACTTTCGCAGAACGGGATACACTAAATCTATTGGGTAATTAAAACAAAACTCTATTTTAAGGGTGCTATTCCTGTATGTGTTGGCACTGTGGGCTTAATACTTCCATCAGCATTAAACTCCAGTTTGTCTATGCATAATTCCCTATGGAAACCGGCAGCATCGCCCATGGTAATCCCTTTAGGATAAGGAAATCTGTGATATACTATGTACCACTCATCTTTACCTGGTATTTGCAGCACCGAATGGTGCCCTGTACCGTAAATGCCAGCGTTAGCATCTTTACTTATTACAAGATTATCTGCAGGTAGTACCCATGGCCCTAAAGGTGACTTAGATGTAGCATAATGCACTTGGTAATCAGGGCTTCGGGTATCATTTTCAGACCATGTAAGGTAGTAAGTACCCTTGCTATAAAACACATACGTACCCTCGTTGTAGCTCTTGGTCGGTGTAATTACTTTAACCGTTTCAGGCTTTATGGTAACCATGTCTGCATTCAGTTCGGCAACCGCACAGTAACCGTTACCCCAGTACAAATAGAATTTTCCGCTAACCGGATCCCTAAACACATCGGGGTCTATTTCCTGGCCTCCCTGCTGACCGGCAGGCCTTGTAGCTACTATAGGCTTACCACTATCTTTAAACGGTCCTGTAGGGTTATCTGAAACGGCAACGCCTATCTTTTGCGCTGCTGTAAAATAGTAATAATACTTGTACTTACCCTTTTTAACCTCTTTTTCAATGATACAAGGTGCCCAAGCGTTACGATTTGCCCAGCTTACCTCTTTACCGAGTGTTATAATCTTCCCTTCATCTTTCCAGTCTGTAAGGTTTGAAGATGAGAATACCTTAAAATATGTACCTGACCACCCATCAAAACCATCGCTGGTAGGATACAGGTAATATTTTTTTGTCTTATTAGAGTATAAAATTTCAGGATCGGCATAATACCCCTCCAGTACCGGATTGTTATTAACCTGCGGCAGATTAGCCGGAGTTCCCCACTTTGCCAGTAACTTCTTTAGTTCGGTACGGGTTATTGGCATTACGGTACCATGTCTTGGGTTAAAGTCCATACTTATTTCACTATCAATTAGCGAAAAATGCTCTAAATCCGTACTCTTTGTAAACTGGTATTTGCCCTTCATATACACGTCATACATCAGTATAAACGTGTCCGAATTATTTAATTTAAACACTCCCGCCCCTTCTACACTCTCTGTAGTTTGTTGCAGGTACTCATCTTTCTCTGTCCAGTTGCCGGAAGTAAGACTTTTCGTTGTGGCAACTTTAATACCTTTTGTACCGCCTTCGGTTTTGTAGAACAAATGATATATACCATCTTTTTCTACAATATCGCCATCAATGCACGCGCGCCCCGACTTTGGTTTAAACAGCACTTTAGGAGCGCTTTCTAAACCTGTAAAAGATGCATTGGCATACGCATAATAAATAATATCAGGGCCATTACCATGCTGCATAGAAAAATACACCATGTATTTGTTAGCCGCTTTATCATATACGGTTTGCGGCGCCCATACACGCTTCAGGTCTTCATTACCGGGATATAGTTTTTGAATGTTTACCACAGAAGATGTCCAGTTTATTAAATCAGGCGATTTAAGCAACACCATAGCGCGGTTACTGTCCCACCCTTTAGAGGAAGTCATATCGGTAACCACCATGCGGAAAACACCATCAGGTCCGCGCATAATATGGGGATCGCGTACACCACCGGTTGAGCTGATTTTTTTAGAGTCTATAACCGGGTTATTACCATTTAAAGCGTAATAATGATAACCGTCCAGGCTTACACCAAAGCGAACGGCCTCCTCCTCTACATTGTTACCGGTAAAGTAGGCGAAGAGGTAGGCTACCTCATCTTTAGGCCTGCTGTCGGTTTGCGCAACAGCAGGCTTAGATAAGGCAATTAATGAAAGTATAGAAAAGATGATTTTCTTCATAAACTATTTTACTGTAATAGTAGTTTCTACAGGCTTTAACCACGGGCTGGTAAATTTCACTGTAACCGTTCCGGGTTGCCCAGTTGCCTGGATATAAGCCAAAATATGGCCGTGTAAAACACGCTGTACATTATCCGTATAGTCAGTCATATCGCTATTATTACCCGCTTCAAGCCCTAACAACGTACCCGGACCACTAACTGTACAGGTTACTTCATTATCAGACAGCATTACCGGCACTCCGTTTTCATCTACCACCTGCAGCAATACCTGTGCTACACCTTTGTCTTTATTAATTACAATACCTTTTTGCTTAATAACCATTGCAGCAGGCTGTTTAGATGATGTTATGGCATAGCGGCTAACTTCTTTACCGCTAGCATCAAGGCCAATAACCTCCAGCTTACCTGCTTTGTACGGCACATCCCAAACAATAATTCCCGTTTTTTCATCATACGGTTTTATCTCGCCTACCTGCTTACCGTTAAGTTCCAGTCGGGCTTTAGCCGCATTGGTATAGGCAACCACACGGATACTTTCTCCATCTTGGTAGTTCCAAATGTCCCATGCATCCTTAGACGGCTGTTTCTCGTTTTGTGGCGTAGGATATGTACCGATGTATGCCATAGGCTTATCTGACCAAAGTGACTGGCGGAAATAGCCGCGAGGTTTTATTTGCCCGGCAAAATCTACAAGGCCGGAATAGAACCCGCGCGAAGGCCATGCACCCGATTCGCCAAGATAATCAATACCCGTCCAGATAAACTGCCCGAATATGTGCTCATTATTTTTTACTGCCAGCCATGGCTCAAGGTCGTGCACGGTTTCGCTGCCGTATATAACACGCTTAGGGTATTTTTTATGGTCTGTAACATATTTGCTCTCGGTGTAGTTATACCCGGTAACGTCTATAAGGAACGGATACTCCGTTTCGTTACTCATAGCTACTCCGGCGAGTCCTGCCGTTGTAGGGCGTGATTTATCAAACTTCTTAACTACATTAACCAGCCTTTTGGCAATGCCGCCTAATCGCAGGGCCTCTGGCGCATCTTTTTTATCGCCACCGTACGCTGGCTGGCCAAAGCCATCTTTACCACCATCAAGCACAGGGTGAGAGTAAGGGTCGTTAGGGTAATCTACCTCGTTACCTATGCTCCATCCCCAAACCGACAGGTGGTTCCTGTCCCTGCGTACCATGTCTTCAAGATCTTTTTCTGCCCAGTCGGCAAAAATATCATAAGACCCCTGGAAACCCGGAATACCTTTGTTCCAGCCCGTTATCCATTTACGCTTAGGGTATTCCCATTCGTCATAAGCCTCGTTAAGTACCAGAATACCCAGCTCATCGCAAAGTTCGTAAAACACCGGCGATTGTGGGTTATGGCTGGTACGGATAGCATTAACGCCAATAGTTTTAAGGGTTTGGAGCCTTGTTTTCCAAACCTCCTCTGGCACCGCAGAACCCAGTACCCCGGCATCATGGTGGAGGCATACACCTTTCATCTTCATCCATTTGCCGTTAAGGGCAAAACCTTTATCAGGGTCAAATGTAAACGTACGGAAACCGGTTTGTGTAGTGGTGGCATCTATCTTTTTGCCATCCTGTAAAACCGTGGTTTTAAGAGTGTATAGGTTTGGTGTGTCAATACTCCACAGTTGCGGGCTGCTTACACTTAACTTTGTAGCTACCTTGTCTTTGGCATTAGCTACAACACTTAACTTTTGCGAACTTTTAGCTACTACCCTGCCGTTTTTATCAACCAACTCATTAAGCACGGTAACGCCTGCTTTTTTAGCAAGGCCGTTTTCTATTTCTACTTCTACGTTCAGCGTACCGGCAGTACCCTTAACCTCAGGGTAGGTATATACACCCCACTGGTTTATATGTACGGGATTAGCGTATACCACATATACATCGCGGTAAATACCGGATCCGGTATACCAGCGTGAATCAGCACTTTGGCTGTGGTCTACACGCACAGCAATGGTGTTATTACCACCAAAATTAATATACGGAGTAGCGTCATAGCTAAACGATACGTACCCGTTTGGCCTTTTACCCAGCGAGTGTCCGTTAATAAAAACTTCGCTACGGTTATATACTCCCTCAAAGTACAGGTATACTTTCTCACCTTTCTTTGCAGCGGGTACATTAAGGTTTTTTCTGTACCATCCTATACCTCCCGGCAAATACCCGGTACAACTCGCCAGCGATGGGCTAAGCTGGCCCTTTACGCTCCAGTCGTGCGGTACGTTTACATCCTGCCAGTCGGCATCACTAAAAGCGGGTTCCTTGGCTTCCTGTTTATCTTCCAGTGCAAATTTCCAGTGATCGTTTATTTTTTGCGGCTGCCCAAACGAAACCTGACCCATAGCGGCCATCCATGTAGCATTTAAAGCAGCAAGTAATATTTTAGTCCTCGTATTCACTATTCTTGGCTTTTGATTGTGATAATGTTAATTCCTCTTTCTTCAATAATTCTGTGTTACAATCCTCCGGTAGTAATTGTAACTATGCTCCGCGCCGGCACTTGTATTAACTGCCCGTCTGCAACGTGTGCTAATTGTAATTCCTTATCGGCTGCGGTTATGTACGCTTTAAGGCCTGTAAGGTTGGCGGTGGTTTTTTTAAGATTAAACGATACCGGCTGGGTGGAAGCATTTACAACAATAGTTACCAGATTGCCCGTTTGCGGATCTTTGTACGCCGAATACAAGAAGTTTTGGTTTAGCGCATCGCCTTTACTGTTGTTAATTTTTACCCTCTTATATCCCGGCCTTATAAAGCGGCTGTAGTTACCCAGCGCCCATAACATTTTACTTTTGTAATAGTTTCCGTCTTGTTTTTGCTTGTCAATGTAGATAAGCCCGTCCTTGTAATCGTATGGAGAAATGGCCAGCCACCAGTGCCATGCACTTGCATTACCAACTGCCAGGTCTGTGTGTATAACTTTTGCCAGATACAATGCTGCATCTATGCCTAAATCCCTGCCGTTACCGTTTATTTCACCGGCATTATCACCAAGTATGCAATACTCAGACATCCAGTAACGCAAGCCGTTTACCTGCCCTATTGCCGATGCCAGTTGTTGCCTTTGGCTTACAAGAGTATTAAATGGTGAAGTGGTAAAATAGCTGTGACCTGCAACGGCTTTTTCCAGCTTAGATAAACCGCCCACGTAATTTGATGATCCTGCGGTAAACAAATCCTGTAACTGGTTTGCTCGGTTTGGTTTATTACCTGTTTCGTACAAGTAATTAATTTGAGCCGCTTCTGCAAGGCTAATGGTTGTAGCAAGTCCTTTATCTTCTAGTTTCTGGTTAAGCAGCGTGGCTATCTGTGCAATTTCATTGTTATAAAATGGTGTGCCTTCCTGCCCGCCATCGTTCCAGTCCCATTGCGGTTCATTCATAGGGCTTATGTAATTTACAGCAAGCCCTTTGGTTTGCAGCCCCTGTACCACATTTGCCAGATAATCTGCATAGGGCTCAAACTTGTCAAATGCAAGGTTAGAGGCTATACTGCCTGAACTGCCGTAGGCTTTACCGTTTCGGGTTAATGAAACCGGTGGGCTGTTAGGAAAAACCAACAATTTTTCTACACCAAAGCTTTTTGCCTGTTGGGCAAACCATACCTGTGCCTGCTGCTTCTCCCAGTTGTAACTGCCATCGGCATTAAGAAACGATTCGGCCCTTCGCCATTCATCTCCAATGCCGCTGGCACTACCCTGTTCTGCGCTGCCCGCACCAATGTTAAACCTCCATAGCGAAAGCCCTATACCCATCGGGTTACCCGATGCGTCTTTGTCTTTACTAAATAATAAAGAAGCTATTGCGTTCTTCTTAGCCTCCGGCCAACTCCCCACAAACTGGCAAGACCAAGCATCTGAAGCGCCAAAATGGTCTATAGCCTGATACGTAACCGCATCGTCTATGGTTAGTGTAATTTCTTGTGTGGTTTCTGATCCTGTAGAAGACTTAGCACTTTCTCCGCTACTGCATGATGCAGCCAAAACCGCACATAGCGAAAGTGCTAAACCACTACCTAAAATGTTGTATTTCATTCTTTTTGATGCAAGCTGTTATATGGTACAAAAGCCGGGGGCAATAATGCGCCCCGGCTCTTTAACCCAAATTCATTAATAGTTAGGATTTTGTTTCAGTTTTCCGTTTGAAGCCTGAATCTCTGTCCTAGGTATAGGAAGCCAATAGTGCTTAGTACTAAAACTCTTACCTTGTAATGCCACTTTACGCTCATAGGTAAATGTACCGTTAGAAAGTTTGGTTACATTAATACCGTACGCCGGTGTGTTTTCAATAACATCTGCTGTCATCCAGCGTCTTACGTCGTAGAAGCGGTGCTCTTCAAACGCAAGCTCTATCCTTCTTTCATGGTGAACACGTTCACGCATATCGCTCTGAGAAAGTCCGGCTGGCAAATCAGGCATTCCTGCGCGTTGCCTTATAGCGTTTATGGCAGCGTATACGCTTGCATCTGGCCCTACAGCCTCGTTTTGCGCTTCGGCATAGTTAAGCAGTATTTCTCCGTAGCGGATATAAATCCAGTTTTGAACACCTGCTATACCCCAAGGGTTAATAATAGGCAGGTCTTCACGCATAAATTTCCTTAGGTAGTAACCTGTTTTACTCGTGTTCCAGTTATCCGGTCCGTCAGCGCTGTCGCGTCCGCCCGGGCGGAAGGTTTCAATACTCCTGTCTTTGTACGACGCCCCGTTAAACAATACTGTTTGGTAGAAACGTGGATCCCTGTTAGAATACGGGTCGGCAGCATGGGCCGGGTTATCCCAACTGAATGTACTACCGTCGGCCATTTCGTAATCGTCTACAAGGTTTTGCAGCGGAAGGTTACCTCCCCAGCCGCCATAACCGTTAGGGCCGTTGGCAATTTCCAGTGCCAGGTGCAACGCACTTAGGTTGTAAAACCTTGCAAAAATATATTCTGAGTTACTGCCTTCTGTAGTAAACAGCTTATCGTAACCACCTTGATACAGGCTGTAATTACCCATGTCCATAACTGCTTTTGCAGCAGCAGCAGCTTCGGCCCACTTTTGTGTACTACCGGCACCGCCTGTGTATAGCGGACTCGCTGCGTATAGTAGCAACCTTGATTTAAGCGCTAACGCTGCACCTTTTGTAGCACGGCCTTCGCCATACTGGCTGCCTGTGCTTACCGGCAAGCCGGCAGCAGCTTCATCCAGCTGAGATACTGCGTAAGCAATACCTTCTGCCACAGGGCGACGGTCAAACAATGATGCATCTGTAAAATCGTCATTTAACTGAGATACTTTATCGCCTATTAGTACTACTTCTCCGTAGTTTCTTATAAGATCAAGGTAACGGAACGCGCGGATAAATTTAAGCTCTGCAATAAGGCGGTTTGTACGTTTTGTACTCATACCCACCTCGTTAATCCTTGCAAGGGCGTAGTTAACTTCGCGGATGCTGCGGTAGCTTCTTGCCCATATAGTACCGGCAATACCCAGGTTTTCAGGAGATAAACCACCTTGTTGTATTACCCATGTATTATCGTCGTTATTATATATAGATTCGTCTGTAATAGAGCTCCACATACCGTACTCAAACCCGCGGCCAAAACCCGGCTGATTAGAGTCGCCCTCCTTGTTTCCAAGGCGTACGCCCATATAACGGTTTATAACATAGTTTTCAAAAAGCGTAGAGTCTGAGAAAACAGCAGCGTCAGACAAAACACTGGTAGGCTTTGTATCCAGGAAGTCTTTTTCGCAGCTTACCAGCACGGCAGATAATGCCATGATACCCGCTAAAGACTTAATCATATTTACTTTTTTCATAGTGATTTTTTTAGAATTGAACATTAAAACCTAAGTTTATAATTTTCTGTTGCGGGTAAAACTGTGCACTTTCGCTGCTTCCTTCCGGATCGTAGTTTTTCACCTTAGAAAGCGTAAACAGGTTAAACGCGCTGGTGTAAACCCTAAAGCTTGAAATGCCGTAAGAACTTAGCATATCTGAAGGGATGGTGTAACCAAGCTGAACCGTTTTAAGCCTTACGAAAGAAGCATCGTTTAACCAGAAGTTGTTACGGTATAAACCACCACTAACTGCCGATGAAGCACGGTCGCTTACACGTGGATATGTACCACCTGTATTTGTAGGGCTCCACCTATTGTTAGCCCAGTCGCTGTAGAAGTTACCTACGCTACCGCTTTCTGCCAATACATACTGACTTACCTGCGCCTGACCTGCAAATACTATAGAAAGATCAAAGTTTTTATAGTTAGCATCTGCTACTAAACCAAAGGTCATTCTTGGTATATTACCATATTTGGTACGTGTTTTATCATCTTCTGTAATTTTACCATCGCCGTTTACATCTCTGTAAATAAGATCGCCCGGTAGTGCACCCGCTACGTGTGGCGAGTTATTTATTTCCTCCTTAGTTTGGTAAATACCTACAGCTTCGTAAAGCAGGTATGTATTCCATGGTTTACCCGTTTGCTTTTGATAATCCAGTACACCTGGTGCTTCATCTATGTTGGTAATTTTATTCTTTGTAAAAGTAAAGTTACCCGATAGTCCCCATGTAAAATCACCTGTATGATTGTAGCCAAGCGTAGTTTCAATACCTTGAATTTTAATACCTCCTATGTTTTCTTTTGGTACAAGCGGATCGTCTGCATAAGGGTTTACAATACCCGTAGACCCAGGAATTGAGCCGTTTCTTGCCCAAAGTATTTTAGACCTGTCTTGTGTGAAGTAGTTTACCTCAGCTGTAAAATTTTTAAGGAAACGGGTGTTGATACCAAAGTCTATTTTAGTAGCCCTTTCCCATGTAATACCAGGGTTAGCCAGTTTGCGTAGGTCTACACCCGAAGTAAGCACACCTCCTACAACATATCTGTTATTAAAACCATAGTTGTCATAGTATTGAAACGGTTCGGTTCTATCGTTACCCAGCTGCCCCCATGAAGCACGGAATTTAAGGTCGTTGATACCCTTTACATTATCTGCAAACCAGTTTTCCTTAGAAATCCTATATCCCATTGATACCGAAGGAAAGAAGCCATAACGACTATCTGATGGGAAAAAACTAGATCCGTCTACCCTCATTTGAATATCTGCGAGATATTTTTCTGAATAGTCATAAGCAATACGGCTTATGTAACTTTGCCTTGTATACCGTGTACTACTACCCCAGTTATTTTGGTCTGTAGGTGCAGCACCTCCCTGGCTTAATTCAGGAGTTTCTATAGAAGGAAAGTGCCTGCGATATGCCCCAAACCTATGCCAGTTATTTTCACTTTGTTCATAACCTACAAAGGCATCAACATTATGGCTACCAAGCTGACGCTTATAGTTTAGCTTAATGTTATACACTTCCATGCTTTGGTTGGTTTGCTCTTCGGTAAGTGTTGCCTGCTGATCTAATCCCCCTACGACGTATGAAGTATAAGCGTTGGCCGTTTGATCGTAGCTATAAAGTTTATAAGGTTTTGAGAACGCTTTAGAGTAGCTTTGGCTAACATCTGACGACATAAAACCATCTACCGAAAGTCCTTTTACAAACCCAAAATCATAGCTTGCCCTAAGGATACCGTTAAATACATAGGTAGGATTTTCGTTAGTACCCCCTATATTGGTAACCATCATCGCAGGGTTGTTAAGCTCTATACCCCTTGTCGGAGAACCGTTAGGGTTAAAAGCAGCTACCGTAGGGTATGCCCTGTATATAGAACGGAAAATATCTCCCGCGCCGGTAATTGGGTAAACCCTGTCTTCTTTCCTGCCCGATAATGATACGCCTACTTTAAACCTGTCGCTTACTTTAGCATCTATATTGGTACGTACGTTGTACTGATCGTAGCTTGTAGCTCCGTTTTTGTACAACCCGTCCTGAGACAGTTTACCAAGAGAGAAGAAGTATGTAGTGTTTTCGCTACCCCCCTGCACATTAAGGTTGTGCTGGCTTTGAAGCGAATAATTTTTAAGCGTTACCTTAGCCCAGTTTGTGTTTGGATGACCTACCGGATCTGAACCATCGCGGAACTTTTGAATATCTGCATCAGAATAAATAGAATTCAATCCTGCAGAATCGTCATTGTAATAGGCAATTTCGTTTACAATCTGTGCATACGTTGCAGCATCGGCCATATCCGGTAAACGGGTTGGAGATGAAAAGCCCTGATCAAAGTTATAACTCACCTTCATTTTAGAGCCTAACTTACCTTTCTTGGTCGTTACAAGGATAACACCGTTTGCAGCGCGCGATCCGTAAATTGCAGCAGACGCATCTTTAAGTACAGTTACACTCTCTATTTCCTGTGGATTAAGCCTGTTAATACCCCCTATCTGTGCAGGTACACCATCTACAACAATAAGCACGCTGTTATCATTCATGGTATTAATACCACGGATAGCAATGCTGGAATCGTCGTAACCCGGTTCTCCGGCGCGGTTACTGGTTACAACACCCGATACCCTACCTGCAAAAGAGTTAGATACGTTTACTGCCGGCGACTTAGCCATAGCCTTACCGTCTATCTCAGATATAGATCCTGTAAGTGTAGCTTTCTTTTTAGTACCGTAACCTACAACAACAACTTCTTCCAGTTCTTTGTTATCATCTTTAAGGGTTACGTTTACAACAGTTTCGCCTTTAACGGCTATTTCCTGTGTTTGAAATCCTATACTACTTATTATAAGCACCGCGTTCGCCGGTAATGAAGGTAACTCATAGTTACCATCCAGGTCTGTACTAACCGCCATTGTAGTACCTTTTACCACTACGTTAGCGCCCGGTACAGGCATACCATCTGCAGAGGTTACTTTACCTTTTACCGGATTTTGGTAGTAGGTTTTGTTATACGCAGAAGAAAGTGGCGAGGCAGCACTTGCAACACCTGTGCTTAAACTCATGCACATGAGCAGTAACATTTGCCCCCGTACACTGTTTGTTGATTTTAAAAGCGTAGTTTTTTTCATAAATACTTAAAGTGTTTTAGGTAGTCCCCGCTTTTGTTAGGGAGCTAAGGTTTAGTTTTAGAGGTTAATCATTTTTAAAAAAGTTCCCTGATGTTTTTAGGTAATGGATTGAAAATTTATGTTCGCTATTGGTTAACTAACTTTAATACTGTTATGGTTATGGAGGAGATGTTTCTTTAAAATAACCTGCCCGCGATTAACTCACAAAACACCACGGGCAGGTGTAAAAAACCAAATATTAACTCCAAACTTTATTTAAACTCTTTTCATTTATCGTTGGCTTAAAACTGTAAACGTTAGCTCTATAACTTTTACAAAAGCATACTTAAACGTTGTAGTTTGTATCAACATTAGCAAAGTAACGGGGGTAAAAACGTAAAATACATTGGTAAATTAGAAAAACATAGGGGGTAAATTCGCAATAAAAAAAATACAAAATATTGATTTTTAAATACTTAAAATAAAGCAGTGGTTTATAACCAATTTACCCCCTAAAAAAAACGTTAAAAAAATAAAAAAACGTTTTCGTAATATATTTTACCT
>JAAXJD010000173.1:40490-61349 GCA_012270005.1 Flavobacterium sp.
ATTAAAAACTGCTTTCTATTTAATAAGATTCAGATCCTTATTAAAAGAGCCTTTATATTTTTTAATGTATTCTGAAGGCGTAATGCCAAATAGCTTTACAAACTGCTGCCTGAAATATTGCTGGTCTTCAAATCCTACCTGGGCAGCTGCCTGTGCAATATTTAAATCCTCTGTAAGCATAAGTACTGCTGCCCTGCGTATGCGTACCGAACGTATAAAGGCATTAAGGGTTTGCCCGGAAATAAGCTTTATTTTATCGTACAGGCTCCTGTGGCTCATACCCATTTGTAACGCAAATGACTTTATGGTAAAGTCTTCATTATCCAGGTTTGCCTCTATAATATCTACACATTTCTTTATAAAGTCACGGTACTCCGCAGGTACCTTGGTACTATTATCGGTGCCGGTAACGCTATCCAGAAAATAGCTCTTAAGACTACTGCGGTTTTTAAGCAGGTTATCTACCTTGGCCAGAAGAATATCGCTGTCAAATGGCTTGGTAATGTAATCGTCTGCCCCCTCAGATATCCCCCTTAAATGAATCTCAGGGCTCGATGTAGCCGTTAGTAATATAACGGGCAAATGATTTAACTCCGGTGTTTCCTTTATTTTCTTGCAAAGCTCCAGCCCATCCATACCGTCCATAGAAATATCAGATATAATAATATCGGGTACTTTTTTTAGGGCAGTGTCATAGCCGGAAATTCCGTTTTCTGCCGTGTAAACAATATATGAAGCTGTAAACAGGCTACTAAGGTATGCGCGTATCTCAGCGTTATCGTCTACAATCAGAACCGTTTTCTTGTCTGTAACAATATCTTTTACATCTTTGATCGTGAGGTCTGTACTTACCTGCTGCTCAGGAGTAGCATCTCCTAAAAGTTCCTCTACAAGTTCAGACATTTTAGGGCTGATAACATTAATAGGAATATCGGCAAAATGCTCATACCCTTTGCGGAACGTAAGGCTAAAAGTACTGCCTTCCCCCTGCGTGCTTGTACATGAAACCGTTCCATGGTGTTTCTCTGCAAAATATTTTACCACAAACAACCCTATACCGAATCCGCTGCCTGAAACCGGCCTGTTGTTAACCCTCCTGAACTTTTCAAAAATATAAGGTAAATCATCGGGCGCTATACCACAGCCTGTATCGGTAACGCTAACTTCAACGTTATCTTCATTTACTTTAAGGGCTAAGGTAATGCTGCCGCCTGCAGCGGTATGCTTAAACGCGTTAGACATAAGATTAAACAGCGCAATCTCTATCTTTTCATCATCGCCAAATCGTACCGTTTTTTATCTGGGTAATGAGAGTAAAAACTCTATCTGTTGTTCGCGTGCCTGATTTACAAAACACTGGTATACCTCATTACACAGGTGATTAACGTTTATAGAAGAAACCTTTAAACCATCGGCATCACTTTCCGCTTTCCTGAAAAGGAGCAGTTGATCTACCAGGCTCAGCAGCCTACGCGCATTTCTGTGAGCCACAGCTAAATCAGCAGGAAGATCTGAGTTTTCGTCTGCAGGCTTTTTAACCGCACGCTTTAACGGATTTATTATAAGGGATAAAGGCGTACGGAATTCATGCGAAATGTATGTAAACATTTCCATTTGCTTCTCTGCCAGTTCTTTTTCCTTTTTACGTTCCATCTGCGCCAGCTTTATTTTATAGCGCATTTGTTCTTTGTTTTTGCTGTAACGCAAATAGGCGTATATGGCACCTACAAACATGCCAAAATATAAAGTATACGCCCACCAGCTTCTGTACCACGGAGGTAAAACATGTACTGTAAGCAATGATGCAGGTGTGTTCCATGCCCCATTTATGTTCTTTGTTTTTACCTTAAAAACATAAGTACCTTCGGGTAAGCGGGTATAATTTGCCCGGTGTGCCTTATCGGTGTAATTCCAGTGTTCATCCCAGCCATCAAGGTAGTAGGCATAGCTTACCTTATCGCTGTTAGTAAAATCAGGCTCTACAAAATCAAGTGAAATGGTGGTTTGGTCATAAGGCAGCCGTACAGCTTGTATAGCACCGTTTTTTGCAGCAGCAACGTAATCTAAGTTTTTTTCAACCGACTGGTTGTTAACTGCTATAGCCGCTAACAGAATATTGGAATCGGGTTTTTTTGCAGTAACTTTTTCGGGGTAAAAACTATTAAATCCACGTATGCCACCAAATAAAAATAAACCATCAGATAACACTGTTGCAGCATTAAAACTAAACTGGTTGCTTTGCAGGCCGTCGTTCACCGAAAAGTTCATAAACAATTTAGCATCGGGGTCAAAACGGCTAAGTCCATTATACGTGCTCATCCATAATTCTCCCTTCTTGTCTTCAAGAAGCCTGAGAATGGTATTTCCCGGAAGCCCGTTTGTAGTAGAATAACGTTTGTAGGCGCCTGTTTTGGTGTTAAACAAAAGCAAGCCTCCCTCTTGGGTACCCACCCAAAAACGGCCTTTACTGTCTTGCAGCACACTGCGTACAGGATAACCAATATTAAAAGTCTGATACTTCCTGCTTCCTGAATCTATACAAAAAAGGTTAGTATAATTACCCGCCCAGATTTTACCATCCGCTGTTTCGGTAATACACTGCAGATTTTTTATATGCGGGTTAAAAATTTCAAACGCATTTTTGCTTTCATTAAAGCGATAGAGGCTGCCCTCGTTTGTAGCGCTGGCCCAGATTCTATTCTTTGAGTCTTTAAAAACAAACCAAACGTTTCGTTCCATTTGCTTTGTAACAGGGTTATAACATTCAAAATAGTCTGTTGTTCCCTTAGCCGGGTCTAACCGGACCACGCCTCCGGACCAAGCCGATACCCAAATCCTGTTCTTAGCATCGCGTACAAGTCCCGTAATAAAGTTGCTGGTTAGCTTGTATTTGCTGTTTGGCGATTTTGTATAATCAGTATATGTATCTGTCTTTCTGTCCCAGTAGCGCAAACCTGCGCCGTCTGTACCTATCCAAACATTTTTATGCTGGTCTTCGCAAAAAGACAGGATAAAGTTCTCCGTAAGATTATTGGGATCGGCACCTTTGTATTTATGTGTGGCAAAAAAAGACGGTGTAGCACTAATTATACTAATACCGCCCCTCAGGGTACCTATCCATTTGTTACCTGCTTTGTCTTTACAAAGGCCATACACCGCATTACTTTTTATTACCACCTGTGGGTAAATATCCTTATAAGGCACAGCGGTTTGCGTGCCTTCCTTTACAGCATACAGCCCATTACCATCTGTAGCCACCATAAGGCAGCGTTCGTTTAATAAAAGATTAGTTACTGCAGCTTTCACGTAATTAGATGACAGCGTTTTAGTAAGTGGATTGTAGCAGAATAGCCCTTCATCAGCACCTATCCAAAGCGTACCGTTTCTACCCGGCTGCATACAGTTTGCCTTTACATTCATTGGCTCAACTATCGTAAGCTGATTAGTAGAAACATCAAAACGGCATAAGCCTACATTTCGAACAAATACCCAGGCAAAGTGTTGTTCCGGCACAGGCTGTAATGCAAGGACGTCAAAATCTGTACGGGTTGACTTTCCGGCTTTAAGTACCGCTTTGTTACCCGTTAAACCATTGCCTTTAAAGAATAGAAGCCCGTTTTGCTGTGTACCCACAAGCATACCAAGCCTGCCAAAGCTCTTTATTTGGTGTATGTCACCATTTACTGTTTTAGTTACTTTTTTATCCCTGAATTTTAACGGTGTAAATACCCCCGTTACCTGATTAAGTACGCAACCACCCTTGGCAGTTCCTATCCATATATTATTATCGGCATCGCCGCAAAGGCTGTATACGTTATTACTTATAAGCGAAGTAGTATCGTCCAGGCGGTTTCTAAAAACCTTGAACTCGTAACCATCATACCGGTTTAACCCATCGTACGTACCTATCCACATAAATCCATTAGTATCCTGGTACAGGGTAAGTACGGAGTTATTAGAAAGCCCGTGGGCAATATCAAAAAATCGTACCGGGTATTCCTGTGCTTGTAGTGTGGGTAAGATAAGCAGGCAGAATAAAACCCGGAATAACCTAAGTGTTTTCATACAATTTAAAAAAATTTACCACAATTGAGGTAAACATGTGAGGTAGTTATGTGCCAAATTAACACTTATTTAATAAAAACACAAAAAAACATGACTAAAATTACACTTGATTAATTTTTACAATATTATTATTAAAGGTTACGCAACGAAATCGTTTTACAAAACAACTATCAAACCAACAAAACATAACACACTATGTGTTAGCATTTTGACACAAAAACGAAATGAATTAGCAAAGCATTTGCGTAAAAACCCCTCCCCTATTTTTCCAATTTACCACCGTTGGTATTGTGGGTGGATACTATACATTTGTAAAAACGCGTAGCTTTTTTAAAGCCACGTTTTAAGATATAGAACCAAACGGATTAATATGAAAAAAGTACTACCTGTTGTGCTTATGGCAGCAGCGCAAATGCTGACCGCACAGCAAAACGAATGGGAAAACCCACAGCTTACAGACCGGAACAAGCTGGAGGCTCATCCGCAGTTTATTATTTACGGAAATGAAAAAGATGCATTACAAGATAATGCCGAACTTTCGCCATGGTACAAAAGCCTTAACGGCACCTGGAAATTTAATATCGTGAAATCGCCTTCGCAACGGCCGCTTGATTTTTATAATCCGAATTTTAACGATACCAACTGGAGCAACATAAAAGTACCGGGAAACTGGGAATTGCAAGGATATGATATTCCTATCTATACGAATATACAATACCCTTTTCCTAAAAATCCGCCTTACATAGATAATAAGTACAATCCGGTGGGCACATATCGTACTCATTTTTCTGTTCCTGAAAAATGGAACGGGCGAAACATTGTATTGCATTTCGGTTCCATAACCGGGTATGCCCGTATTTTTATAAACGGAAAAGAAGCCGGAATGACTAAAGCCAGTAAAACCGCCGCAGAATTTAATATTACCCCTTTACTAAAAAAGGGCGATAATGTAATGGCGGTTCAGGTTTTTCGCTGGCACGACGGAAGCTACATGGAGGATCAGGATTTCTGGAGGCTTAGTGGTATAGAGCGCGATGTTTACCTTACCGCCTTGCCCGCAACAACCGTTTGGGATTATCAGGTAAATGCCGGGCTGGATGATACGTATAAAAACGGCACATTATCTGCTACGGTTAAGGTTAAAAACTTTAGCAAGACTTCCGGGCAGCAAAACGTTACCTTTACGCTTAAAGATGCTGATGGTAAAGAGGTGTTTAAACAGGTAAAGAAAGTAACCACGAAAGATGGAACCATAAGTTTTGATACCAAAATAATTGGGGTGAACAAGTGGAGTGATGAAACCCCTTACTTGTATAATTATACCATCAGCTGGAATGGTACAAACTCTGAAACCGATGTGATTACCGGCCGCACAGGATTCCGTAAGGTAGAAATAAAAGAAGCCCAACTTATGGTAAATGGTAAACCTGTTATGGTAAACGGGGTAAACATCCACGAGCATGATCCTGTAAACGGACACGTACCAAACCGGGAGCTTATGATGAAAGACCTGGCGCTAATGAAGCAAAACAACATAAATACCATACGTATGTGCCACTATCCGCACGATCCGTATTTTTATGACCTTTGCGACCAATACGGGTTTTACGTTATTGACGAAGCCAATATAGAAACCCACGATATGGGTAGTGAACCTCATATAGAAAATCGTGAAAAACATCCTGCCTATTTACCAGAATGGGGCAAAGCGCACCACGACCGTATTGAAAGAATGGTAGAGATTGATAAAAACCACCCTAGTATTATTGTATGGAGTATGGGTAATGAGTGTGGTAACGGTCAGAACTTTTACGATGCCTACAAGTGGCTAAAAAAGCGCGACAATACCCGCCCTATAATGTTTGAACAAGCTATGGAAAACGAAGATACTGATATTGTAGCCCCCATGTACCCTTCTATACAATACATGAAGGAGTATGCTGCCAGTAATAAAACACGACCGTTTATAATGTGCGAATACAGCCATGCAATGGGTAACAGTAACGGTAACTTCCAGGAATACTATGATATTATTAGTAGCAGCCCTAAAATGCAGGGAGGCTGCATTTGGGACTGGGTAGACCAGGGAATTACAACAAAAGCCGACAAGGGTGTTACCTACCTTGCCTACGGTGGCGACCTGGGCAGCAAAGACCTTCATAACGATGAAAACTTCTGTGCAAACGGATTGGTAAACGCTAACCGCATTCCGCATCCCGGGCTATCTGAAGTAAAAAAAGTATATCAGGACATTTCGTTCTCGTTAAACAACAAAACGTTAACCGTAAAGAACCTGTACAAGTTTATAAATCTTTCAGGATTCAATTTTAAGTGGGAACTTTTAAAAGATGGCGTAAAGGTTAATGAAGGAACATTTAACCTTAAAACCGAAGCAGGGCAGCAATCCCAGCAGCCACTTAATTTTACTACAGATACAAAAGGTGAATACTACCTTTCGGTATACGCTTATACAAATACACCTACTGCGCTGGTACCCGCAGGCCATGAACAGGCAAGGGAGCAGTTTAAAATCAGTGGTGATTACTTTAAAGATATACAAGTTGCAGATAACGGAAAACTTACCATAAAAACCAAAAATGACGTCCTTAGCTTTGCATCTGGCGATGTTACCGGCAGTTTTAATACCAAAACAGGCGAATTTATAAGCTATAGCAAAAAAGATAATGCAGGGGCTATAACGGCTTTCCCTATTCCATATTTTTGGAGGGCTCCTACAGATAATGACTTTGGCAGCCAGTCGCAAAAGAAACTTGCCGTTTGGCGCTTTGCTCATAAAAACCCCGTAATAAAGAGCGTTACCGTAGACAAGCAGGATAAAACAGGGCAAACCGTTACTGTAAACTATCTGCTACAGGAGGCCAATGTACCGTATACGGTTACCTATTTAATTAAAAACAACGGTAGCATAGAGGTAACAGCTAGTATAGACTGCACAGGTAAAAACCTGCCTGAGCTGCCGCGCTTCGGGATGCGTACAGAGCTGGCAGGAGAGTACAAAAACCTAAACTACTACGGCAGAGGGCCTTTAGAAAATTACAGCGACCGTAATACGGCGGCTTTCCTGGGTACGTATACAGACGATGTAGCCAACCAGTTTACGTGGAGCTACATAAGGCCTCAGGAAAACGGATACAAAACAGATGCGCGTTGGATTACGCTTACCAATGAAAAAGGGAACGGGATTTACATAACCGGTAAACAACCGCTTAGCTTTAGTGCGCTTAACGTAAGTACAGAAAATCTGGATCCGGGGCTTACTAAAAACCAAAAGCACACTAACGACATAAGGGTAGAAGACAAAGTGTACCTTCACATAGACCTTGCCCAGCGTGGTGTGGGAGGAGATGACAGCTGGGGGGCATTACCGCATGAACCCTACAGGCTATCAGCCCAAAAATACAGCTATACCTATACCATTAGCTTAAAATAACACTACGTAAATAGTAAACAGCCGCCGTAAAGTAAATGCTTTGCGGCGGCTTTTTTTACAATGACTCTATTTTAAATCCGGCTTTTTTTACCGTTTCTACTATAGTATCCTGTGGCAGGGCAGTTGTAACCGTAAGTACTTTATCAGGATTATTGGTATCTACATTCCAGTTTTCTATACCTTCTACGGCATTAAGTAAAGGGGTTACTTTGGCTACACATCCGCCACAGTTTATAGAGGTTTTAAATTTCAGTTGCTTTTCCATATTACTTATATCTTTTTAAATTTTAATAATAAACTATTACTCACCACACTTACACTACTTAAAGCCATAGCCGCCCCGGCAAGCATAGGATTAAGCAAGAACCCCGTAAAAGGATACAACAGTCCCGCCGCTACAGGTATACCTATTACATTGTAAACAAAAGCCCAGAAAAGGTTTTGCTTTACGGTAGCCATTGTAGCTCTGGATAAGTGTATGGCGGCAGGAAGCCTTAATAAATCCCCGGAAATAAGGGTCATTTTCGCCGTCTCAAGCGCTACATCGCTACCGCGCCCCATGGCTATGCTTACATCGGCCTGAGCAAGAGCCGCACTGTCGTTAATACCATCGCCCACCATGGCTACTATATTACCTTTAGCCTGTAACTCTTTAACAAATTGCAACTTGCCCTGAGGCAATACGCCGGATTTATAGTACTGTATACCGGCTTCTGCAGCTATGTTTTTTGCAGCAAACTCGTTATCTCCGGTAAGCATATATACTGCTATATTATCTTCAGTAAGCCGTTTTACTGCCTTTTCAGAGGTATCTTTTAATAAATCCGCCACGCCAAAAATAGCTAACACACCACTTTCATCGGCAAAAAAAACAACAGATACAGGGTTTTCCTTAAAATTGTCCAAGTAGTTTTTTACGGTCTCATCTAACGAAATCCTATGGTCTGATAACAAGGCTTCATTACCCGCCAAATAGGTTTTGCCACCATAAATTGCCACAACACCCTTACCTACAATATTCTCTATTTTAATTCCTTCTACCATTTTAGCTCCTTTTAAATGCTGCACAAGTGCTTCCGCTAAAGGGTGAGCAGACAGTTTCTCTACACTGTACAATATATTGGGCAGTTCTTTTGAAGCCGTAAACCATTTTGATTGTGTAACCATGGGCTTGCCCTGCGTCAGGGTACCCGTTTTATCTAAAACCACTGCAGTAACCCTACCCGCCCGTTCCAGGCTTTCGGCATCTTTAATCAATATACCAAGCTGTGCGCCTCGCCCCATTCCTACCATTAAAGCAGTAGGAGTAGCGAGCCCTAACGCGCAAGGGCAGGCAATAACCAGTACCGTTACCATAGCCATAACCCCTTGGGTAAAGCCGTTCTCCCCACCAAGAATAGTCCATAATGCAAGGGTAATTAGCGAAATAGCCAATACTACCGGAACAAAAATTCCTGCTATTTTATCTACAAGGCGCTGCACCGGAGCTTTACTGCCCTGCGCCTCCTCTACCATTTTTATGATGTGCGCCAATAGTGTATATCCGCCAACTTTATCTGCCTTAAAGCGAAAACTACCTTTTTGGTTAAGGGTTCCTGCCAAAACCTTATCGCCTTGCTGCTTAGCTACAGCAACAGGTTCTCCGGTTATCATACTTTCGTCTACATAACTGCTCCCCTCCTGCACAGTGCCGTCTACCGGGATTTTATCTCCCGGTTTTACCATTATAATGTCGCCCATCTGTACCTGCCCCAACTCTATTTCCTGTACAGTACCAAACCTGAATACCGTAACGGTTTTTGGCTGAAGCGCCATGAGTCCTTTTATAGCCGATGATGTCCTCGCTTTAGCCCTGGTTTCTAACAGTTTGCCTAACAGCACAAACGTTATAACCACAGCAGACGCTTCAAAATAAACGTGCGCGTGTAAACCCCGCCTGTGCCAAAAATCAGGAAACAACGTATTAAATACGCTAAACATATAAGATACACCTGTACTTAACGCCACAAGGGTATCCATATTAGCCATACGGTTTTTTGCCTGGTTATAAGCACCTTTAAAAAACTGCTGCCCATAATATGCAACCACAGGGGTAGCTAGTAACCACATAACGTATGGCGCCCACGCAAGGTGCATTAAAGCCGGAACCATACCAATGATAACAAGCGGAGCCGAAAAAATTAACGCGCCTATGGTCTTGTTTTTTAAATCGGCATAATGCCGCTGCTCTAATTCCGCAAGGGTATCTGCGGTATCTGCGCCTTCTTCTATAAGCAAATCAAAACCTACAGATTGTAATGCTGTTTTTAAAGATTGCGGGCTGGTTACACTGGGATCAAATTCAATGGTTCCCTTGCCTGTGGCAAAGTTTACCGAGGCACTGGCTACGCCGGGTTGCATGGCTAAAACATCCTGACTGCTGGCTGCACAGGAAGCACAGCTCATATTAAGCACCGGATATATTTTCTTTATTGTAGATGGCATAACACGTTGTAATTTATACTACAAAATTACCTCTTATGCCGGCGGAAGTGTTATAATTTTCGGGAAAGGTTTTACACCTTTTTGGTAACCGCATCGAGTGGCAGTCGCTGTGGAGTGGTTTGTGTACGGAAAGCAGTAGGTGTTATTCCTGTAATTTTCCTGAACTGGGCAGAAAGGTGTGCTACGCTGCTATATCCTAAAGTATCGGCAATTTGAGATAGCGTTAGCTGATTGTATTGCAGCAGTTCTTTTACTTTTTCTATTTTTTGAAGGATAATGTATTGTTCTATGGTAATACCTTCCTGGGTAGAAAACAGTTTACTGAGGCCCGAATAATCTTTGTGTAGCTCTGATGCCAAAAGCTCTGAAAAAACTATACTGTTATCGCCGGAATGATGGATATGATTAATAATTACCGATTTAATTCGGTCTATAACCTGAGCCTTACTATCCTCTAAAAGCTCGAAACCCTGTATCTGTAATTTCTGCCTTAATTCAGCCAATTGTGTTTCACTAGGTTCCGTAAGAATAATGGCTTCTCCTAGCTGCACACTTTCGGGTTGTAGCTGCACTTCATCCAGTACATTTTCTACTGCCGTAATGCAGCGCGGGCAAACCATATTTTTAATGGAAAGTTTCATAGCGTAAAGTTACAGGAAAATGTAAAGTCCTGCCTTTAGGGGGCAGGACTTTTTTCAAATTAACTAAAATAAAGTAAATCAGCGTTTACATACCAGAATTTATATTTAGAACTGAGCCGTTTCGGTACTGTCTTTCATGGCTACTGTAGAAGCCGTACCAGCAGTTACTGTATTCTGCACGGCATCAAAGTAACTGGTACCCACAAAGTTTTGGTGTTTAATGGCTTTAAATCCATGTTGCTGAAGTGCAAATTCACGCTCCTGCAGTTCGCTGTACCCGGCCATACCACGCTCTTTATAAGCTTTAGAAAGCTCAAACATACTGGTGTTTAGCGCATGGAATCCGGCAAGGGTTATAAACTGGAATTTATAGCCCATGGCAGCAAGCTCTTCGCGGAAGGTTTCCATTTCCTGTACAGAAAGTTTAGCCGCCCAGTTAAACGATGGCGAGCAGTTATATGCCAGCATTTTACCCGGGAATTTAGCATGTATTCCTTCGGCAAACCTACGTGCCTGGTCAAGATCCGGCGTAGAAGTTTCCATCCATATTAGGTCGGCGTACGGCGCGTAAGACAAGCCACGGTCTATACCCTGCTCTACACCGCAGTTTACGTAATAAAACCCTTCAGAGGTGCGCTCGCCTGTAATAAATTTATGGTCGCGCTCATCTACATCGCTGGTTAGCAAGTTAGCAGCATCGGCATCTGTACGGGCTACAATAAGCGCAGGTACTCCCATAACGTCAGCTGCAAGGCGAGCTGCAATAAGTTTATTTATCGCCTCTTGGGTAGGTACTAAAACTTTACCTCCAAGGTGGCCACATTTTTTAGCCGAAGAAAGTTGGTCTTCAAAGTGAACACCTGCTGCACCTGCTTCAATCATACCTTTCATAAGTTCAAAGGCATTAAGGTTACCGCCAAATCCGGCCTCAGCATCGGCCACAATAGGCACAAGATAATCTTTCTTAGGAGTAATTTTATTTACACTTTGTATCTGGTCGGCGCGTAGCAGCGCATTGTTTATACGTTTTACCACAGCAGGTACGCTATTAGCCGGATAAAGCGACTGGTCCGGGTACATTTCGCCCGAAAGGTTAGCATCTGCCGCTACCTGCCAGCCACTAAGGTAAATAGCTTCCAAGCCTGCCTCAACCTCTTGTATGGCCTGGTTGCCGGTAAGGGCACCAAGACCTGCAACAAACGGCTGGCTATTTAATTTGTTCCAAAGAATAGTAGCACCTCGGCGTGCTATAGAATATTCAAGTTGGTACGAACCCTGAAGTTCTACTACTTTCTCTGCAGTGTACGGCCTTTCTATACCATTCCAGCGAGGATTTGTAGCCCAGTCTGCAATTAAGGCTTGAATTCTTTCTTCCGTTTTCATAATTTTGCTTTGCTTTAAATGATTATTGCTAGTTATTTAAACACGCCTGCCTGTATGTTGCCGCATACGGCAGGCTTTTTTATTTGGGTTAACTTTGTACGTGATTAGTCGATATAATTATACGCTTCCAGGGTTAAGAACTCTGCGGGTTCTTCGGCCAGCACCAGTTTATTAAACAATGCCACCGCTTCATCAAACCTGCCTTTTTCAAAGCGTTCTGCACCTACATATTCTTTAATATTATCCAGTTCCTCGGCTACCCAAAGCTCATACAATTCAGGGCTCAGGTGGGTGCCGTTGTCTATGGTAATGCCTGCCTTTATCCACTGCCACAACTGCATACGCGATATTTCGGCAGTAGCAGCATCTTCCATAAGGTTATACAACGCTGCTGCTCCCGTGCCGGTAATCCAGCTTTCTACATACAGTATACCTACGTTAATGTTTTTACGCACACCCGTTTCGGTAATAGTACCTTTCGGGATTTCTAAAAGTTGGCGTTCTGTAACCGATACGTCGTTTCGTTTAATATGGATATGGTTTTTGGTATGCATGTTTTCGTTAAATACCTTCATAGCCACCGGTACAAGAGCCGGATGCGCTACCCAGGTACCGTCATGCCCATTCTTAGCCTCGCGTTCTTTGTCGGCCTGCACTTTTGCAAATGCCGCTGCATTAGCTTCTTCATTGTTTTTAACGGGAATTTGCGCTGCCATACCGCCTATAGCATGGATGTTGCGTTTGTGGCAGCGCTGTATTACCCTTAACGAATAGGCCGCCATAAATGGGGACACCATGGTTACCTGATCTCTGTCGGGAACCATAAAGCCGGGATGTTTTTTCAGTTTTTTGATGTATGAAAAAATGTAGTCCCACCTTCCGCAGTTAAGCCCGGCAATATGGTCCCGAAGTTCGTATATGATTTCGTCGAGCTGAAAACTCGCCGTTATGGTTTCAATAAGCACGGTGGCTTTTACTGTACCACGCGAAATATTGAGGTATTGCTGAGCAAATACAAAAACCTCGTTCCACCACCGTGCCTCTTTATAATGTTCCAGCTTAGGCAAATAAAAGTAAGGGCCTGAGCCGTTATGCAGCAAATTCTGTGCATTATGATACAGGTAAAGGCCAAAATCTACAAGCGAACCGCTCATATTTTGCCCGTTTACCTTAAGATGTTTTTCTTCAAGGTGTAAACCGCGCGGACGGACCAATAATACGGCGGTCTTATCATTTAATTTATACTGTTTACCATTTTGTTCCATGCTTATGGTTTTGTTTACAGCATCGCGCAGGTTTTGCTGGCCGTCCATAAGATTAGCCCACGTAGGCGAGCAACTGTCTTCGAAATCGGCCATAAAAACGCTGGCGCCGCTATTGAGGGCATTAATAACCATTTTACGATCTACAGGCCCGGTAATTTCAACCCTTCTGTCCAGCAGGTCTTCAGGTAACTTGGCGGCAGTCCAGTTTCCGTTACGCACATAATCAGTTTCTGGTGGAAACGCAGGATACGCCCCTTTATCAAACTCACGCTGGCGTGCTTCGCGGTCTGTAAGCAATCCCAGCCTTTTGTTATTAAAATTATCATGAAGCGCCGCCAAGAACTGCAATGCCCTTGGGGTAAGTATTTCACTGTAAGCAGTTCCGCCTACCGTTACTTCGCTTTTCTTTACGTTAGTTTCCATACTGAAATGAGGTTTGGGTTAAAGTACATGGCAATATTAAAAATTTATTTTTTACAAAACAAGCGAACGTTCGCTAAATTTTAAAAATAAATTATTCATTGTATTTCCGCTAAAAAATGTAATCTTTGCATTTATGGTTGAAGAAGAATACATACGCCTGATTTTCGGGCTAAAAATGAAGCAGATACGCACAGAGAAAGACCTGTCGCTTTTTGGCTTGTCTAAAAAGACCGGGTTGTCTAAATCGTATCTTAATGAAATTGAAAAGGGTAAAAAATATCCCAAAAGAGATAAGATTTTACAAATTGCCGATGCACTTGAAACAAGTTATGACCACCTGGTATCGTTAAAGCTGGATAAAAACCTGGCCCCGATAGGCGAAATACTGCAATCACGCCTGCTTAAGGAAATCCCACTAGACCTTTTTGGTATCCGCGAGAGCGATCTTATAGACATTATAGCCGAAGCCCCTGTAAAGGTTAATGCCTTTATAAGCACACTTATAGAAATAGCCAAGCATTACAATCTTAGCCGGGAGAGTTTTTTCCTGGCGGCGCTGCGCTCTTACCAGGAAGCACAGAACAACTATTTTGACGATCTGGAAAAGAAAGTAGAGCTTTTTGCGAAAGCCTATAATATAAACCTCGATGAAAAAATAAACCCTGAAGAGCTGGAAGACATACTTCGCGAAGAATATGGCTACAGCTTTAATAACGAAGCCCTTAGCCAGTATACCGAGCTTACTAACCTGCGCTCTGTTTTTGTGCCTGAAACCAAAACCCTACTACTTAGCCAAAGTGTAGACGAATCGCAGAAAACTTTTATTTATTCCAAAGAGATAGCCTACAACTACCTGGGCATACAAGACAGGCTTTATACGTTTTCCTGGATAAAATTTGACAGCTTCGACCAGGTGCTGAACAATTTCTTTGCCTCTTATTTTGCCGGGGCACTTATTATACCAAGGAAAAGACTGGCGGCTCAGCTGAAAGGATTTTTATATCAGGAGGACTGGCAACCCGAACTGTTACAGGAAATGATGGCATCGTTTACCGGATCTCCCGAAACCTTTTACCAGCGCCTTACCAATATATTACCGAAGGATTTTAATATGCGGAACATCTTTTTCCTAAGGTTTTCCCATAATCCGGCAACGGATGATTTCCGGTTAGAAAAAGAACTGCATCTTACTAACCTTCAGGAACCTCATGCCAACGAAAATAACGAACACTATTGCAGACGTTGGGTTGGCTTACGCACGCTAAAGCAAATAGCGGCCTCTAAAACCAAAGCGGCTTTTGGGGCACAGATTTCGCAGTACGTAAACACCGATAATGAGTACCTTGTGCTTTCATCGTCTATGGAAGATCCGTTTAGGGCAGGAAAATACCGTAGCATAGCCCTGGGCATACTGCATAATAAGGATTTGGTTAACAAGGTTCCTTTTCTTAAGAAAGACCCTATTACCCGTATGCTGGTTGGGGTAACCTGCGAAGGATGCGCCATAGAAGACTGCAGCGTTAGGGCCGCTGTCCCTACCCGACTGCAAAAAAAAGCACAGAACAGGCGTACGGAGGAAGTAGTTAACGAACTGACAGCACGCTTTAGCAAACCACAATAAACGATTGATTTACAAAACATAAACTCTGCTAACAGAGTTTAAATAAAAAACCTAACTTTACAGGCTAATTTAAAGCCGCAAAAATGCGGCATTGTACTGAATGAAATTTGAAGATCTTAACCTTATAAGCCAACTGCAACAAGCGCTAGCCGATGAAGGCTATGAAGCGCCTACGCCCATACAGCAGCAGGCCATACCACATATTATAGAGGGTACAGACCTTGTAGGCTGTGCACAGACCGGCACCGGTAAAACAGCGGCTTTTGCTATTCCTATAATTAACAACATCCACCGTATTGTGGGTTCTGCCAAGAAAGTGAAGTATATTCGCGCTCTTGTAGTTACCCCTACGCGCGAACTGGCACTACAAATTGCAGAAAGTTTTAATGCCTACGGCAGGTACACTAACATACGAACCATTACCATTTTTGGTGGGGTAAACCAAAACCCACAGGTAGACCAGTTAAAGAAAGGTGTAGATGTACTGGTGGCAACTCCCGGCCGACTGCTCGATTTATACAAACAAGGTTTTATTAACCTGGATCACCTGCACACCCTTGTACTGGACGAAGCTGACCAAATGCTGGACATGGGTTTTATAAATGATGTAAAAAAGATTATAAAACTTACCCCTGACAACAGGCAAACCCTACTTTTTTCGGCTACTATGCCATTACCCATCAGGGAGCTTGCCGATACGTTTCTTACCAAACCGGAATATGTTTCGGTAGCGCCTATTTCATCTACTGCAGAAAAGGTAAAGCAGCAACTGTATTACGTAGAAAAATCAGACAAGCACAGGCTACTGTACCATCTTATCCGTAACGAAAACCTGAGCAATGTACTGGTGTTTACCCGAACAAAACACGGTGCCGATAATGTGGTAAAATCACTTAAAAAACACGGTGTAGAAGGCGGTGCAATACATGGAGATAAATCGCAAAGTGCACGCCAAAGGGTACTTGATGCTTTTAAAAACAAAGAAATACCAGTGCTGGTAGCTACAGACATTGCCGCACGTGGCATAGACATAGAGAGCCTGCCTTATGTAATAAACTTTGACCTGCCAAATATACCCGAAACCTACGTTCACCGTATAGGCCGTACCGGAAGAGCGGGTAACAGCGGGCTGGCTATTTCGTTTTGTGGTAAAGACGAAATACCTTACCTTAAAGATATTGAAAAACTTATTCGCTTAAAACTAAAGGTAATTGAAGGGCATCCTTTTCCACACAAAGAAGAAACACCCGAAAGTAAAGCGAACCCGCCAAAACCGGATTTAAGAAACAAGAACAAAAATGCTGCGGCCCGCGGTGGCAAACCCAAACAAGGCAACAGCAGTTCAAGAAAATCTGAAGGGTCTAAAAAAAATAAAAAGCGTTGGTACTAAAACCCACGATGTTCTGTTTTGATGTGTAAATTTGCGTAGAAACAATATCACATGAAATGAAAAACATTGCATAACTGTTTTTATTATTCACATCACTAGTTGCTGTTGCGCAAACGCCGCACAAAAAATCTACTGAATGGGACGCACTGGATCAAACTTTTTTAAAAGTTATTCAGTCACTAATAAAAGAAGACAAGCAGGCATTTTTACAGCTTTCCCTAAATAGCGTGGACTGCCCGGACTGCCCCGAGGTAGACGGCTTTACTAAAGATGGCGCTTACCTGCCTGCCGATGTGTTCTTTTTCATAACATCGGAGTTTTTTACTAAATCACCCATTTACAAAGCACTGAGCACACGCGGGTATACATTTACATCTGCCACCATTAAAAAATATAAAGCGCCTGCTACAGGCAATATAGCCAAAGATACCAAGGTGTACGACGTTTGGGTAGATACCTACCTGCCAAACCAGTTAGCCAAAGGACACAAAGGCACAGGGCACTCGTTCCGTTTTGTAAAAATAAACGGTAAGTTTAAGTTTATTGGCCTTTTGGCGTCTGAAAGGAATTAAATGCAGCCCTGTGCTGCATTTTTTGTTGAGTAAACCATATCTACTTATAACGAAATACGTGTACAATTATTAACATCCCTTAGTCCAAAATAAAAGTAGCGTAAAAAACGGAAACCTTTCAAAAACAACAAAATAAATGAAACAATTATTTATTGCACTGAGTCTTATCGCAGCACATACAGTCTCCGCACAAACTGTTGTAAGGGCTATGACCTACAACCTTCGGCTGGATGTGAGCAGCGACGGCGAAAACAAGTGGGACAACCGCAAAAACCTTCTGGCAAAACAAATAGAGTTTTACGAGCCCGACTTTTTAGGGGTTCAGGAAGCATTACCCCAACAAATGCATTATTTGGACAGCACCATGACCGCCTATGATTTTATAGGGGTAGGCAGGGACGATGGTAAAGAAAAGGGAGAATTTTCAGCAATTTTTTATAACAAAAGTAAGTTTAAAGTAGTGCAGCAAAGCACTTTTTGGTTGTCTCAGCACCCTGATAAACCAGGGCTTGGGTGGGATGCCGCCTGTAACCGTGTATGTACGTACGGACTGTTTGAGAACCTTAAAACCAAGAAGAAATTCTGGATTTTTAATACACATTTTGATCATATAGGCACTGTAGCACGTATGGAAAGCGCTAAGCTAATTTTGGCTAAGATAAAAGAGCTAAACAAGGCTAATTATCCGTTTGTCCTCACAGGCGACTTTAACCTTACCGAGGATAACGAAAGCATAAAAAAAATTACCGAAACGCTGTACGATGCAAAAAAGATAGCCAAACTTAATCACGGCCCCGAAGGTACATGGAACGCTTTTGACTTCTCAAAACCTGTTACTGAAAGGATTGATTATATTTTTATACCAAAAGACAAAAATGTATCGGTAAAAAAATATGCCACGTTAAGCGACAATAAAAATTTAAGGTACTTTAGCGACCACCTTGCAGTACTTGCTGACATAGAAATCAAATGAGTCCGTTTTCCTTAAAATAAAACAGCCCGGGTTACATAGGTAGCCCGGGCTGTTTTATTTCTACTTTCTACGTCTTTCTTTACGATAATCCCATGGTGGTGTGGGATTATCATCTGCCCAAAGGCCAAGATGCTTTTCTCGTGCCTGAGCTTCGTAATCATCGAGCTTTGCGTTATCACTATATTGCTTATAGTGCCACGCAAAACCTGCCTTTATCATTTGTTCGTTTACATTCGTACCTTCCTGGGTAGTAATTTTACCTACTATACGCCCGTATCGGTCTCTACCTGTATTTACAACGGTAACAGTTTTACCAAAGCAAAGATCAGAAGCGTATTGCTTTGCCTTCATACCAAAAGCCTGCTTCTTCTCCGGGCAGTCTATTTCAGCAAGGCGTACACGCTCCGGCACGCTATCGTACAACACCTCAAACGTATCGCCATCCTTTATACCGATAACTTTACCTGTAAATGTATCAAGCTCACGCAGTACCTTAGGCTTCTTAGTGCTATGGCTTTTATGCTGTTCCGGAGCCTCAAAAGGCGCCGGGTTGGTACGGCGGTCTTCATTTCGTTGGTTTAGCCATCCCACGTTAAACACAAGCAACACAATAGCCAAACCAATGGTAATTAAAGCAATACCGCCCTTTTTGTTTTGCCTTGCCATACGTTATAGTTTACGCAGCATATCGGTTTGCGCATACACCTCGCGCAGTATGGATTCGTCTTGCTCTGTAAAGGTAACATTGCGGCGGCTCATTACCTCTCGTGCTGTTTCAAATGCTTTTTCAGGCTCATAGGTAGTCATTCCCTGAGGGCCGCCCCACGAATAACTCGGTATAAAGTTACGAGGATAGCCACCTCCAAAAATATTGGCGCACACCCCCACTACAGTACCTGTATTAAACATGGTGTTTATACCACTCTTACTATGATCGCCCATAAAAAGACCCCAAAACTGAAGTCCGGTTTTCACAAAACTATTTTTCTCGTAACTCCACAGCTTTACAATATCATAATTGTTTTTAAGGTTAGAATTATTAGTATCAGCGCCAAGGTTACACCATTCACCAAGAACTGAATTACCTAGAAATCCGTCGTGTCCTTTATTACTGTAACCAAACAGTACGGAATTACTTACTTCCCCTCCTATCCTGCACTCCGGGCCCACGGTAGTTGCCCCGTATATCTTGGCTCCCATCTTTACCACAGCGCCTTCACAAAGCGCAAAAGGCCCACGGATTATAGAGCCTTCCATAATTTCGGTATTCTTACCTATGTAAATAGGCCCTGTAGAAGCATTAAGCGTTACGTACTCAAGTTTTGCGCCTTCTTCAATAAATATATTGTGTGGCGCAATGGTGTTTACACTTGCAGGAATATTTTGTGACTCCCTGTCAGCCGTAAGCAGTTCAAAATCCTCACGAAGTGCTGCATCGTTCTTTTTAAAAATATCCCAAACGTGCTCTATTTTTATAACCTCGCCATCGAGGTCTAAAACTTCATACTCATCAAAATCAACATCTTCCTGCGTATCGTTTGTATAGAAGGCCACAACTTCGTCTTCACAAAATATAGCCTGGTTAGGTTGTAGTTCGCGTACCATCTCCGCAAGTATGGCATTTGGCAAATAAGCACTGTTAATCAGCACGTTTTGCTCCATTTCTACCATGGGATATTTTTCTCCCAAATATTCTTCGGTTACTGTAGTAGTAGTGTAACCCAGGTAGCGCTCCCATTTTTCGCGTATAGTAAGAATACCAATGCGAATATCGGCAACCGGGCGGGTAAAGGTAAACGGCAGTAAAGCATTCCTTACCGGGCCGTCAAACAATATATAGTTCATCTGAATAAGAAAATTGCAGGTTTAGATTTCAAAGGTAGGAAAAAAAGCCACTGACTTTTTTAGCTTGTTTATTTACTTAACTAAAAACATCACTAACCTGATAAAGCCATGACACCAAATACCCAAAAACAAAAAAGCCTCCCGAAAACGGAAGGCTTTTGTATTGATAAGCTAAAATTACTTTTGGAATTTAGCGTATTTGTTTTTGAATTTATCGATACGACCGGCAGTGTCAATAAGTTTAGATTTACCAGTGTAGAAAGGGTGTGAAGCACGAGAAATCTCCATTTTCACTACAGGGTATTCAACACCTTCGTGGATAATTGTTTCTTTAGTGTCAGCAGTAGACTTGGTGATGAAAACTTCGTCGTTAGACATGTCTTTAAACGCTACAAGCCTGTAAGATTCCGGGTGGATACCTTTTTTCATTTCTTTTCGATTTTATTAATGCTGCATCCTGTTTCGCGGCTTCCAATTTGTTACTTCCGGAAGGTGTAAACCACAAACACAGCTTTTGTTGTTATTTTACATTAAATTCAGGCAGCAAAATTACACTTATTTTTTTAATATCAAACCCTGCAATATATTTTTTATTAAATGTAACATAACGCCGCAACTTGCTACCAATATAACGATAATAAGTATATTATTCAGAACAAAAATCAAAAACAACTTAGACATGATTGAATTTAAAACTAAAAAAACAAAAAATAATAAAAAATCGGATACAAGCTACGGAGTAATTT
>JAAXJD010000028.1 GCA_012270005.1 Flavobacterium sp.
GCCGTGGTAGACCTGGAGCTGGAAGGACTTACTAGCATTAGCAATGTTAAGAGCCTTATTAATGATTTTCCGGAAACGAAGGTGGTAATTTTTACCAGCCTTGCCGAACAGATCTATGCACCTAATGCGCTTAAAGCAGGGGTATCTGGCTATGTGCACAAAAGCGCACGGCTGGATGAACTGGAAAGTACCATTAAAAGGGTGGTAAACGGCGAGGTGGTATTTAGCGATACCGTAAAAAAGAACCTGGCGTTGCTTAACAAAGGTAAAAAAAGCGAACGCCTTTACCGAAAGCTGTCGTCTCGTGAAATTGAGGTATTGCGCTACCTAAGCGAAGGAAAAAAGAACAAGGAAATTGCCCAGTTGCTGGACCTGAACGAAAAAACGATCAGTACCTACAAACTAAGGCTGCTTACAAAACTGCACGTTACTAATCTTGTAGACCTTGTAAACAAGGCTAAGACCCTTGAAATTGTATAAAGACAAATACTTGTCAGAGAAAGAAGAAACCACTACACACTAAAAAACACTTCTGAAACGCACCAGAAAAACGAAAGCGTCCTTACGGGGACGCTTTCGTTTTTTATTATTAATAGAAGTGGCTGCGCAGCCTGCTAAATTTTCGTGACAGGTAATTTACCAGCGTGTTATAATCCATTACAGACATCAGTATTTCCATATTATCGCCATCTGGGGTTACCTGCAGCTTCAGGTCTTGCACCAGCCTGCCCAGCAGCAGCCAGCGCAGGTCTACAATATGTTCTGTGGTATACGCCGCTATGGTCATATTCTTGTGCTTTACGGGTATTTGCTTTCGCTCTTCCCATTCGTGCACGTGGTAGCGTTCTTCCTGCATGTATATATCGGCCACTACCTGCTGCAGTTCCTGCGGAAGTGCGTTTAAAAAAGCATCGGCCTCCAGCGATTCGTGCGCCATGTAGTAATCTATGGTAGCTTTATACAAATCTCTGAACACCGGGTTTGCAAACTGTATTTCGTCTTCCTGTAGGTTCAGGTAAATACGTTCGTACACCTTATACTCTTTGCGTTCTGTGTGTTCAAACTCCTTACCAAACTCATCAAACTTTATATACACATCTTCAAACTCCTCAGTGTTGCCACCGTACAGTAAAAGGATTTCTATAATCTTTCGCTCTACCCTATCCAGTATATCAACCCGCGCGTGTTCTGCCGTAAACTCATCTTTTACAGGTTTCATGGCTTGGGCAGCGCGTTCTTCTTTCAGTTTTTTATCGGCCTCGGCTATATCTTTAGTAGCCAGCTGCGCCAGTGTACTTACCAGTACCTGCTCGCTTATATCCATGATACGTGCGGTTTCCTGTATGTACACCTCACGCTGAATACGATCTGGTATTTTAGAGATACTGGTTACCATATCGCGTATAAGGCCAGCTTTTTTTACAGGATCCTGCTTGGCTTCATCCATAAGCAGCGACGCTTTAAACTGTATAAAGTCTTTCGCGTTATTTTCCAGGTACGCCACCAGCTCATCGTGAGGGGTACATTTTGCAAAGCTATCCGGATCATCACCATCGGGGAAACCGCATACCTTTACATTCATCCCCTCTTCCAGGATAAGGTCTATACCCCTTATAGAGGCGCGTAAGCCTGCTGCATCGCCGTCAAAAAGTACCGTAATGTTTTTGGTAAGCCTGCTTATAAGCCGAATTTGGTCTGGCGTAAGCGCCGTTCCGCTCGATGCCACCACGTTTTCTATCCCAGCCTGATGCATCTGGATAACATCAGTATACCCTTCTACCAGGTAGCAGTTGTCTTTTTTGGCAATGGCCTGCTTGGCATGGAAAATACCGTACAACACCTTACTCTTGTGGTAAATGTCGCTTTCGGGCGAGTTGAGATATTTGGCAACTTTTTTATCGTTACCAAGTATACGTCCGCCAAAACCCAGCACGCGGCCGCTCATACTTTGTATAGGGAACATTACCCTACCCCTAAAACGGTCGGCCATACGGCCGTCTTCGCGCACTATGGTAAACCCTGTTTTTTCCAGGTATTCCAGTTTATAACCTTTACCAAGGGCATCTTTGCTAAAAGCGTCATACCCTTCGGGCGAGTAGCCCAGGCCAAACTTTTTAATGGTTTCGCCGGTAAAGCCGCGTTCCTTAAAATAGGAATAGCCTATGGCCTGACCTTCATCGGTATTCATCATTACATCCTGAAAATACCGCTGTGCATATTCTGAAACCAGGTACATACTTTCCCGCTCGTTCATTTGCTCTTTCTGCGCGTCGGTCTGTACGGTTTCCTCTATTTCTATATTGTATTTTTTAGCGAGGTAGCGAATGGCCTCGGGGTAGCTAAAATGTTCGTGCTCCATAAGAAACGCCACAGCGTTACCACCCTTACCCGAACTAAAGTCTTTCCAAATCTGTTTAACGGGAGATACCATAAACGACGGCGACTTTTCGTTACTAAACGGGCTAAGCCCCTTAAGGTTAGTACCAGAGCGTTTAAGCACCACAAAATCGCCTATTACCTCCTCTACCCGGGCGGTTTCAAATACGGTGTCTATGGTGTTTTTAGAAATCAAGGCTCAGGCGAAATATTGGGTGGACAAAGTTAGCCATAAATAACAAATTTTGCCCACTGTACTGCTAAGTTAACGAAGTTAGCCAAAATAACTACCTTTACTACAGCTAACCAATGTATTATGGCAAAATTGTTAGATAAAATTGTGGTGGTAGATGTAGAAGCCACCTGCTGGGAGGGCGCAAACCCGCCCGGAATGGAGAATGACATTATAGAAATAGGCATTTGCCTGCTTAATATACTAACCGGTGAAATTACAGACAATCGAGGCATTATAGTACTGCCGGAACGCAGTGACGTAAGCCCGTTTTGTACCAAACTAACCACCATAACCCCTGAAATGGCAGCCCGGGAAGGCATACCATTTAAAGAAGCCTGCAATATACTAAAGCAGCAATACCTTAGCCAAAGCAGGGTATGGGCAAGCTATGGCGCTTATGACCAAAAACAATTCCAGCGGCAGTGCAGCGCCATGGGAATAGGGTATCCGTTTGGGCCATCGCATATTAATGTAAAAACGCTTTTTGCGCTAACGCATAAACTAAGCCACGAAACCGGTATGGCAGGCGCGCTGGAGCGGTTACAGCTTCCGCTGGAAGGCACCCACCACCGCGGGGTAGATGACGCGCTTAACATAGCAAAAATTTTGAGGGAACTATTAAACCCATAAAGTATGAAAATAAAAAAACAAGA
>JAAXJD010000051.1 GCA_012270005.1 Flavobacterium sp.
ATCATTCTTTTTCTATTCTCTTAAATATATCCAATTACAAACATAGGATGACTGCCCGGAAAAAAATCTTATTTATTCAAAAACGCCAATACGTTCTGTTCTATTCGGGTATTGATATCGGATATATCTGCCTTGGCAAACTTTTCTCCTATAATATTTTCAAACAGCTCTATGTAACGCTCAGAAACGCTGTTTACATATTCGTCAGTCATTTCCGGGATTTGCTGCCCATCCTTACCCTGGAAACCGTTAGCTATAAGCCATTGCCGCACAAACTCTTTACTTAGCTGTTTTTGCTGTTCGCCTTTATTCTGGCGCTCCTGATAATCTTCCGAATAAAAATAACGTGAAGAATCGGGCGTATGTATTTCGTCTATCAGTACTATTTTACCATCTTTTGTTTTACCAAATTCATACTTGGTATCTACAAGGATAAGTCCGCGCGAAGCGGCTATCTCTGTACCACGCTGAAACAGCGCACGGGTATATTTTTCAAGCACCAGGTAATCCTCCTCGCTCACAATACCCTTAGTTAGGATATCTTCACGGCTGATGTCAGTATCGTGCTCTCCATTATCAGCTTTGGTTGTGGGAGTAATTATAGGGGATGGAAATTTATCATTCTCTTTAAGCCCTTCCACAAGCTCCACACCACAAAGTACACGCTTACCGGCAGCATACTCGCGGGCGGCATGCCCGCTAAGGTATCCTCGGATAACCATTTCAACTTTAAACGGTTCGCAAACGTGGCCTACGGCAACGTTCGGGTCTGGGGTATCCAGCAGCCAGTTTGGCACAATATCTTCAGTAAGGCGCATAAACTTGGTTGCTATCTGGTTCAGGATTTGCCCTTTGTAGGGGATGCCTTTAGGCAGCACTACATCAAAAGCGCTAAGCCTGTCTGTAGCTACCATAACCAGCAGCTCATCGTTTATATTGTAAACCTCGCGCACTTTACCGCGGTATACTGATTTCTGCCCGGGGAAATTAAAATCTGTTGTTGTGATGGTGTTCATCGTGTTGTGTGTTGTTTAGTATGAAAGTGCAAAAATAAGAAAGTTATTTAATCATATTATGTTTTCTTTTAGCGGTAGTAGCATACCTTATTGCAAAACCAATGTTTGCAAACAAAATCAACACAAATAACATAGGTACCCAAGTCAATGTAGTAAAAGTATAACAGTAATCCGGAAAGAAGATAATCGGAAATAATGGAATTACTAAACAAAGATTCAAAATTGACAACACTTTACTTACTGTAGCCTTACAAAGCAGTAAAATGAAATATGCTAAAATGTACGATAGCAGACAAAGTGAAGATATTAGGGGTAGCCAATTCATAATATTCCATCCCCAACCTACGGTCTTACTAACTCCATAGGTAGAAAAACTTCCTGCATTATTTACAACAACAAAAAGTAACAAAACTAAAAGTATCGAAATCACGAAAAAATACAACAGACCCAAAAGAGGGCCTGAAGGTTTTGAGAAATTAATCATCTGATATTTTTAATGGTTGGCTAAAATTGAGATTGCCACGCTACATTGCATTTCGTTCGCAATGACAGCTAGCGTGGGACTTTAAGACTTACGACTTAAAACTTTCGACTGACTACCCCTGGTGCTCCAGCCTTTTGTATGCCTCAATTACTTTTTTCACAAGGCGGTGGCGTACTACATCTTTATCGTCAAGGTAAATAATACCTATACCTTCTACATCTTTTAAAACAAGTAATGCCTCTTTAAGTCCGCTTGTGGTACTACGTGGCAGGTCTATCTGTCCCGGGTCGCCGGTAATCATAAACTTGGCATTCTTACCCATACGCGTCAGGAACATCTTCATTTGGTTGTGGGTGGTGTTCTGTGCCTCATCCAGTATTACAAATGCGTTATCCAGCGTACGACCGCGCATAAAAGCAAGCGGGGCTATTTGTATTATCCCTTTTAGTATATAATCTTCAAGCTTTTCGGGCGGAAGCATATCACGCAGGGCATCATAAAGCGGCTGCATATAAGGATCCAGCTTCTCCTTCATATCCCCCGGAAGGAAACCAAGGTTCTCCCCTGCTTCCACCGCCGGTCGGGTAAGTATTATACGTTTTACCTGTTTTTCTTTTAGCGCCTTTACCGCCAGTGCTACCCCCGTATAGGTTTTACCCGTACCGGCAGGGCCCACAGCAAAAACCATATCATTCTTAGCCATGTAGTCAACCAGTTTCTGCTGGTTTTCGGTCATGGCCTTAATCAGCTTACCCCCCAGGCCATGCACCAGTATCTTATCGCTGGGTTTCATGTGCTCAGTATTGGCATCGCTGCTTATAACACGGTCTATAACATTATCATCTATGCTGTTAAAGCGGGTAAAGTGAAGCATTAGCCTTTTAAACCTTATTTCAAACTCATCCAGGAGTTCTTTCTCGCCAAATGCTTTAAGCGTAGAACCCCTCGCTACAATTTTCAGTTTAGGATAATATTTCTTAATGGTTTCCAGGTGGGCGTCCTGCGCGCCCCAGAAATCCTTAGGGGCAATGTCTGTAAGTTCAATAATTCTTTCGTTCAAGCAAGTATGTTTTTGATTAGAATTTATAGCTCAAATATTAGTAGCTTTGCACTCAAAAATAGTGAAATTTTAATCGCGGTTTTAATAAAGTTTTACAAAAATGCCCATAATTACCCTTACAACTGATTTTGGCCTGTGCGACCACTATGTGGGCGCCCTTAAGGGTAAGCTTATATCGGGCTGTGCTACGGTAAACATAGTAGATATATCGCATAATGTAGACTTGTTTAATATACCGCAGGCCAGTTATATTGTAGGCGCCGCATGGAGCAGCTTTCCGGCAGGCACCGTACACCTGATAGGTATAGATGCCGAAATGAGTGCCGAAAACCTGCACGTAGCCATTAAATGGAACGGCCACTATTTTATTGCCGCAGATAACGGCATCCTTACCCTGCTAACCCAGCCCGATACCCCTGATGAAATTGTAACAATAAACCTGCACAGTACGCTGCCGGAAAATAGCAGCGCTATGGATGTATTTTGTAAAGTAGCCTGCCATTTGGCAAACGGAGGCATGCTTACAGAAGTAGGTACACCTGCAGAAGTGCTTACGCCAATGTATGATATGAATCCTGTGGTGGCTACAGACAACAATAGCATACGGGGCAACGTTATCTATATAGATCATTTTGGCAACTGTGTTACCAACATACACAGGGAACTGCTAACAGCTGTAGCACAGGGGCGTGATCTTGACGTAACGTATGGCGTACGCGGACAAATCAAGGGTATTAAGAAAGGGTATGCCGACTTTAACCTGAATGAACGTTTTTCGTTAAAAAATTACGAAGGCGAGAAAATTGCGGTGTTTAACGAGGCCGGATTTTTAGAAATTGCCGTATTTAGGAGTAATCCCCACACCGTGGGCTCCGCTAAAACCCTGCTGGGTTTAAAGTACCGGGATGTGGTAAATGTTGTTTTTAAATAAGACAATCAGATTTAGTGAGTGTATCTGAAAACCAAAATAAAAACTGTATGTTTGTACGCATTGTAAAAATGACCTTTCAGGAGGATAAAGTGAGTGAATTCCTTCAAAATTTTAACAGCGTAAAAGATAAAATCCGAAACGTAAACGGATGCCGCCTGCTGGAGCTGTACAGGGATAAAGACAATTCTTCGGTATTTTTTACCTACAGCTACTGGGAACGCGAACAAGACCTGGAAAACTACAGGTTATCAGAACTTTTTACAGGTGTCTGGGCGGTTACAAAACCGCTTTTTGCACAAAAGGCCGAAGCCTGGAGTGTAGATAAACTGGTAAGCCTGGAATAATTTCAGTACGAAGATACGTAACCTGGCAGAAAACACAACCTTAGACCTGAAACTGTAAACAAATAAAGAACTAAACATTAATGAAAGCACTGCTTTTACGGGAAATCAAATCCTTTTTCGGTTCGCCAATAGGATATTTGGTAATCGCGATTTTTTTGTTACTCAACGGGCTTTTCCTTTGGGTGTTTGATAATGGCTTTAACATCCTGAATAGTGGATTTGCCGACATGGGTCCGTTTTTTACCCTTTCTCCGTGGATCCTTATATTCCTTATACCGGCAGTAACCATGCGAAGCTTTTCAGACGAAAAGAAGCAAGGAACACTGGAACTTCTTTTTACCAAACCGCTGAGTGTTTGGGAAATTGTAAACGGAAAATTCCTGGGAGCGTTTATCCTCATTGTGCTGGCTTTATTGCCTACCCTAATTTATGTGGCGGTGTTATCTCATTTTGGTAATCCACAAGGAAATATAGATATGGGTAGTACAATGGGCTCCTATTTTGGATTGCTGTTCCTTATAGCGGGTTATACTGCTATAGGCATTTTTAGCTCTACCCTTTCAGAAAACCAGATTGTAGCCTTTAAAAATGCTGTATTCCTGTGTTTTGTGCTGTATTTTGGCTTCGAAGGTGTTTCGGCACTACTTGGCGCTAACTCAGGCATCGTAGCAAAAATAGGTATGGATTATCACTTTAAAAGCATGAGCCGCGGCGTTATAGACACGCGCGATGTGCTGTACTTTGCCAGTATTGCCATACTGTTTTTATCTTTTACAGTGTATAAACTTAAATCGCTTAAATGGTAATGGAAACAGGTAAAAATCAAATACGCAAACAGCTACTGGTAACCATTGCCGCACTTATAGTAATCAATGTAGCCGGTTCATTTTTATTTAAACGCTTCGACCTTACTTCAGATAAGCGCTATACGTTGTCTGACGCTTCATTAAAACTGGTAGAATCGGTAGATGAGCCGCTTTATATAGATGTGTTCCTTGAAGGGGAATTCCCCGGAGAGTTTAAAAGGCTACAGGACGAGACACGACAACTACTGCAAGAATTTGCCTCGTACAACGGCGATATAAAGTTTACGTTTGTTAACCCGCTGGATGAATCAGAGAGCAGTGCCGAAACTAAAAAAGACATTATTTACAATGTGTTTAAAATGGACACGCCTTACCTTACTGCTAAGGACTATGCCGAAGCACGTAAGAGTATAGACAACATTAAAGATGTAGATAAAGCTGTTTTTGAAACGCTTAGCAGATCTGGTATGAAACCGGCAAGCATAAGTGTTAACGATAAAGGCAAGCAAAGCGAAAGTCTTATATTTCCGTGGGCTATAGCTACATACAAAGGAAAAACGGTAAAGATACCGCTGCTTAAAAATATGCGCAGTGCCAGTACTGCCGAAAAAGTAGAAAGTTCTGTACAGCACCTTGAATATGCCTTTGCCGATGCTTTCAACAAAATTACATCAGACAAGCAGAAGAAAATCGTAATGCTTCAGGGCAATGGCGAACTTCCGGGACAGTACATGGCCAGCTTCATAAAGTCGCTGCGCGAAAGCTACCACATAGGCCCTTTTACGCTGGATTCTGTTAGCAAAAATCCGCAAAAGACCCTTAAAGACCTTCAGCAATACGACCTTGCCATTATAGCAAAGCCTACCCAGGCATTTACCGAGGAAGAAAAAGAAGTTTTAGACCAATATATAGTTAACGGTGGTAAAACACTGTGGTTGCTCGATGCTGTACAGGCCGATATGGATAGTCTGTATGCCAATAATGGCGTAACGCCTGCCCTGCCACGCAACCTTAACCTTAACGACATGCTGTTTAAGTACGGTGTACGTATAAACCCTGATCTTATAAAAGATGAAATGGGTACACCGTTAAAACTGGCTACCGGAGACAGAGGTAACGGAACCGACTACCAGCAATATATGTGGCGTTTTGCACCGTTTGCGTTTCCAGATTCTATTAACAAAAACCCTATTGTTAAAAACCTGAACGGTATAAAACTGGATATTGCAAGCCCCATAGATACGCTTAAAAACGGCATTAAAAAGAACGTGTTACTTGCGTCTTCACGCTATTCTAAAAAAGTAGGTACTCCTACTGCCTTAAGGCTGGATATGGTAGCTGAGGAAACATCGCCTACAGATTATAAAGAAGGTGGATTTTTACCTATGGCTGTATTACTTGAAGGTAAGTTTACATCTATGTACGAAAACAGGATACTACCCTTTAAGGATAATGCGTACAAGACACAGGGGAAAGATAACAAGATGATTGTGATATCTGATGGTGACATAGCACGCAACCAGGTAGACAAAAATGGAGAGCCGCTTGAGCTTGGGTACGACAAATGGACAGAACAGTTCTATGATAATTAAGACTTTTTAATGAACTGCGTTAACTATCGGCTGGACGACAACTGGCTTATTAACGTACGCGCTAAAGACGTTAGCCTGCCAATGCTTAATACGCAAAAGGTATATGAAAATTACACTAACGCCGAGATTATTACTGTGGGGCTCCCGTTGCTTATTTTAGCACTGTTTGGGGTACTGTTTACATGGTTACGTAAAAGGGCGTATACAAAGGCATAAATCCCCCCTGCTGTTGAAAAAAAATTTTCAGTATTAATTGCTTTACGATATATTTGCTATCCGTTATTGTAACGGTAAAAAACAAAAACTACAACTGCGATGAAATTTATAGTATCGAGTACATATTTGCTTAAACAACTTCAGGTGTTAAATGGGGTTATAAACAGTAATAACACCCTGCCCATACTGGATAACTTTTTGTTTGAACTAAATAACAACGAGTTAAAAGTATCGGCTTCAGACCTGGAAACTACCATGACCGCCACCCTTGAGATTGAATCACAAAGTGTGGGCAGCGTGGCTGTACCTGCTAAACTACTACTCGAAACCCTTAAAACTTTCCCGGAGCAGCCACTTACATTTACTGTAGAAGATAACAATACAGTAGAGATAAGCTCTAATTCGGGTAAATATGCGCTGGCTTACGCTGCGGGAGACGAATTTCCTAAAGCCGTTAGCTTAGACGATCCTTCGTCTACCATTGTACCAGCAGAGGTATTGGCAACTGCTATAAGCAAAACTATTTTTGCCGCCGGTAATGACGACCTTCGTCCGGTAATGTCTGGTGTATTTTTCCAGTTTTCGCCACAAGGCCTTATTTTTGTAGCTACCGATGCGCACAAGCTTGTAAAGTACGCTCGTACTGATGTTACAGCATCTCAGGTGGCCGACTTTATTATGCCTAAAAAACCGTTGAACATCCTAAAAGGAATATTGGCAGCCTCAAATGCTGAGGTAACTATAGAGTACAACGATGCAAATGCTACCTTTACCTTTGATAATTATGTACTTACGTGCCGACTTATAGACGGGAAGTATCCTAATTATGAAGCGGTAATTCCTAAAGAAAACCCTAATAAACTACTTATAAGCAGAACTCAGTTTTTTAGTTCAGTACGTCGTGTGGCCATTTTTAGTAACAAAACTACACACCAAATCCGCCTTAAAATAGCAGGTACCGAACTAAACATTTCTGCTGAAGATATCGATTACAGCAACAAAGCAGAAGAAAGGTTAACCTGCGACTACCAGGGAGACGATATGCAAATAGGATTTAATTCGCGCTTCCTTACCGAAATGCTTACTAACCTGCAAAGCGATGAGATAATGCTGGAGATGTCGCTACCAAACCGAGCAGGAATTTTAACCCCTGTAGACGGTTTAGACGAAGGTGAAACCGTAACTATGCTGGTAATGCCGGTAATGCTTAACAACTAAGCAAAAAAATAAAACATTTTAAACAAACCCCTGTAGTTTTATAACTACAGGGGTTTTTATTTTGTACTAAAAAAGCACTTTTTAATCGTTTACAAATAAAATATAACTTCTGTGATTAAAATTGTTTGATTTCTGAAAATCAAACAATTTTTTAATATATACACCAAAGTATCTTTATCAATTTTGATAATTTTAGAAGCTAAATTTTATATGACTTCTTATGAAAAAATTTACTTTGATCTTTATGCTCCTAATTTCCTTACGAAGTTTTGCCCAGCTTCCGCTGCAGGACTTTGAAGGAACATGGACACCACTTACCTGAACTAGCTGTCCGGCCGGACCAAGCTGCTGGTACATTAGAAACGAACGTGGACCTATACAAAAATGGGGACAGGTAAACAGTACAGTACAGCCTGTGCATTCGGGCAATAATGCAGCATACATTAATAGAGAAAATGTAGTTGACGGCACTACTACCGAAGACTGGCTGATAACCCCTGCTTTTAATGTACCGAATAATGCACAATTAAAGTTTTGGTCGAGTTTAACACTTGATGGAGACCAAAGTACTATTTATAAGATTTTCATAGGTACAGACCCTACAAACATTAGTACCTTCAATGAAATACAAACATGGAACGAGCTGGATCTAAACCCGGTTCAGACCACATATACTGAAAAAATTGTAAACATACCCGCCACATATACTAACCAGTCCCTTTACATCGCCTTTGTAATGCAGGGTGATAACGGTGACCGTTGGCTTGTAGACGACGTTCAGGTTTCAGAACTGTGTGTAGCACCTGCTAACCTTTCTGCAAATGCTTTAAGTACTTCTGCTACTTTTAACTGGACCGGATCTTCTGCAGGATATGAGGTAGAGGTTGTGCCATTTAATACTACTCCCACAGGAACAGGCACCCAGGTAAACACCACCACTTATACAACACCTGCCACGCTAACACCATCTACGGCATACAGTGTTTATGTACGTGGTGTTTGCGGAGCAAATAACACCAGCGCGTGGACAGGGCCGGTAAACTTTACCACCACACAAATACCGGCAAACCTTAACTTTACAGACAATTTTGAAACACTACCGTCTCAATGGAGCCTTGTAAACGGCACCCAAACAAACCAGTGGTACATTGGCGCCCCGGGCGCAAACAGTGGAACTAACGGTCTTTTTATTTCTAACACCGGCGGTACTACAAATAACTATAGTACAGGTAGTGCCTCTGTGGTACATGCTTACAGAGACATTTTAATTCCTGCAAACGCAGACCAGGCTAATCTTTCGTTTAACTGGCGAAGCTACGGTGAAACTTCGGATGTTGTTAGGGTATGGCTGGTACCTGCAAGCTATACTCCGGTTGCCGGTACCCGAACAAGTGCCGCAAATAGCGGAGGAATACAAGTAGGCGGAGCACTTCAGCTAAACGGAAGCTGGAGCACTTCTAATACAGTAGTAAATATTGCACCTTATGCAGGTACCGTAAGGCGTCTGATTTTTGAATGGAGTAATGACCTTGGCGGCGGGCTTCAGACTCCTGCAGCGTTAGATAATATAAACTTATCTATCATTACATGCCCTAGCCCTTCTAACCTTACTTTGGTAAGTGCTAACCAAAACTCGGCTAACATAACATGGACAGCACCGGCAAGTGTTTCACCAACGTACGATTTTTACTTTTCTACAATAAACACTGCACCTACGGCAGGTACATCGCCTACGGCTAACGTACCTACTGCTAACTTGCCTTTAAACTCGTTATCTCCACTTACTACTTACTATGTTTGGGTTAGAAGTAACTGCGGCAGCGGTGATACCAGTACGTGGACGGGGCCATTGCAATTTACAACCACACAGGTTCCGGCAACATTAACCTACAACCAGGACTTTGAAGGAACCACAAACTTTAGCTTTACAAATGTAAACGCTAACGCAAATAACTGGATTGTAGGTACAGCAACGGCAAACAGCGGTACAAAATCTTTATACGTTAGTAACGATAACGGTACTACAAACGCTTATGCAAGTGTGGCCGGAACAGTAATACACGCTTTTAGAGATGTACTGATACCGGCAGGGACTAACGAAATAGGTGTTTCATTTAACTGGAAAGCTCAAGGGGAAAACAATGTGGACTACATGAGGGTTTGGCTGGTGCCAAGCACTTTTACTCCGGTAGGAGGTACACAAATTACCACTGCAAATAGTGGGGGAACACAAGTTGGAGGAAATTTTGGGCAGAACAATGCCTGGAGTACCTACAACAACAACGTAAGTTCTACCGCCTTTGCAGGAAGAATTTGCAGGTTAGTATTTGAATGGAATAATAATGGTTTTACTACAAACCAGCCACCGGCAGCAGTAGACAACTTAAATATTCAGGCTGTTACCTGCCCAAGGCCAACAGCACTTACAGCAAACGCAGAAGGAACAACCGCTTACCTAAGCTGGACCCCTGGCGGAACCGAAACACAATGGGAGGTTTATGTAACGCCAGCTACGGGCGGCACTGTACCAACTGCCGCAACAATAGGAACGCCGGCTAACACTAATGTAAATTTTCCTTACAGCCCACTTGCTCCTGTAACCACATACAATTACTATGTAAGAGCAGTATGTAGCAGTACAGATAAGAGTTTATGGGTAGGGCCTTACAGTTTTACAACTCCGGTTGTAAATGACAACTGTAGCGGTGCAATTTCGCTTACTGTAAGCCCTAACGAAACATGTACATCTCCTGTAAGCGGAACGTTTCTAGGTGCATATCCTTCTCCGGCTACGTTACCGGCATGTAGTGGCATTTCCGGGCCAGACGTTTGGTACAAGTTTACCGCTACAAATTCATCAAACATTGTTTCACTGTCAAATATAGGACCTGTAGCCGGCAATACCGCTACAAACCCTACACGACCGCTGGTAATTAGTGTTTACGAAAACGCATGTGATAACCTTACCCCTATTGGCTGCTCTATCCAAAACTACCTTCGTGTAAAGGATTTAGTACCAGGACAGGAATACTTTGTACGTATTTCTCAAGACTCTGCAACCCCAGCCACTGGATTTACTTACAGCATTTGTGTTTCAACGCCTCCACCGCCTACAGCTGGTAACGCATCGGAGTGTTTAATAACAACAATTAATTCTAGTTTTGAAAACCCTGTGTGGGCAAACCCAACAAATAACCCGAATCCGATTTTCTACAGTGATAACCAGATTCAGGGTTGGAAAACTACCGCTAACGACCATGTAATGGAGTTTTGGCCTACGAATACAGAAAATGTACCTGCCTATGATGGCGTTCAGTTTATAGAAATCAACGCAAATGATAATCAAGGCGTAATGGGTATATACCAGGACTTTGCTACCCCGTCTCCCACAACGTTTACTATTAAGTTTGCTCACCGAGGCCGCCGTGGTACAGACGTAATGGAAATCCTTGCAGGTGATGCGTCTCAATCTCCATCAACTTATACCACAAGGGTGGGTAACCGTACATTTAGTACAGGGAATAGTGCCTGGGTTTATTATGGCGCAGACAACAGTATAACATATACCGTACCGGCAGGACAAACCGTAACCCGCTTTTTCTTTAAAGCAGTATCTACCGCTACAGGAAACTCCAGTATAGGTAATTTCCTGGATGCGATTACTTTTACAGCCGATAACAGTATAATTACAACAAGTCCGGTTGCTGCAAACTGTACTAACAACGTAGTTAGTATAAATGCCAGGGGCGACGGTAACTGGGTAGCACACACAGACAACCCATCTGCAACAACAATTGCTAACACACGTGCCAACAATACAACTATTAGCGGTTTCTCTGTTCCTGGTGTTTACCTGTATGACTGGGTAACCTCTTATTGTACAAGTACGCTGACTGTAAACTATACAGCGCCTGTAATTGCACTACCTACCACAACACAAGACACATATACATATTGCGTGGGCCAATCAGCCACTACACTATCTGCAACGGCTGATACAGGGTTTACCCTTCATTGGTACGACGTAGCAACTGGTGGTACAGAACTTACTGCTGCACCTACACCGAGTACTGCTACAGCAGGAACATTTATGTACTACGCAAGCCAGTCTAACGGTACATGTGAAGGAGCACGACTACCCTTTACCATAACGGTTAACGCGGTTCCTAACGCGCCGGTGGGCAGTAACGTGGTATACTGTCAAAACACTACTGCTGCCCCACTTACAGCAACAGCAGATTCAGGAAATACGCTACACTGGTATACTACCGCAAACGGCGGAACTGAGTTGGCATCGGCTCCTACGCCTGATACCTCGGTAACAGGAAGTACAAACTACTTTGTGAGTCAAAAATCGGCGGCGGGTTGCGAAAGCGCAAGAACTACAATTAACGTAACGGTAAACGCTCCTGCCACACAGCCAACCTCATTTACAATTGCATCAGAGGCATGTATTGCAGGTACAAACCCACAGGCCTCACTAAACACAGGTACAACTACAGGTGGTACATTTACATCTTCTGATCCGGCGCGTTTAGTAATAGACCCTGTAACCGGAATAATAAACCTTGCTGCAAGTACTGCGGGTACGTATGATGTTATTTACACAGTACAGGCAGACGCAGCAAATTGCCTTGCACGCAGTTTTTCAACAAATACTATTGTTATTAAAGCACTTAATCCGGCCGATGTGGCGTTTACCTATGCTACTGTATGTGAAACAAGTGCAAACATTTTCCCGGTACCTGCATCTGCTGCCACGTTTACTACGGGCGGTACTTATACCCCAAGCTCTGGCGCTCTTGTTATAAACCCTTCAACAGGAGAGATAAATATAGCTGCGAGCACACCAGGTGACTACACCGTAACCTATAGCGTTACTGCTAACAGCACTAGCTGTACAGATGCGGCTGTAAGTGCAGCAATCCCTGTAACTATAAAGCAGCTTAGTGTACCAAACACAATATACAGCTACAATCCGGTTTGCGGACTTGCCACAACACTTACTCCTCAAACCGATCCTGGTTTTGTAAGAGGTGGTACCTTTAGCACCACTGCTGCTGCAGGGCTACTAAGCATTAATCCGGTTAACGGAGAAATTGACTTAACAACAAGCACTCCGGGAACGTATACGGTATTTTATAATCTGCCTCAGGATAATGTTAACTGTATAGCAGCCGCAATAAATATTCCGGCTACCGTAATAATAACAGCTCCTACGGTACCGGTAACGCAATTTAATTACAGTAGCACAAGCGTTTGTTCATCAACAACAGCTAATCTAACTGTACAGGAATTTACAGGCTTTACTCGTGGAGGAACGTTTGGCTACACGCAGGGCAGCGGACTTGCCATTAATACAACCACTGGAAGTATAGACGTAGCAAACAGTACACCGGGTACATACGATGTGTTTTACACTGTGCTACCAGACGTAACGAACTGTATTGCCGGTGCAACAAGTACTCCTGTAAGAATAACTATTGTACCTACTACTACTCCGGAGGTAGGATTTACTTACGAAACCAACTACTGCTACGGCACTGGTACTGTTACACCATTTACAAATCCAGGTTTTAACACCACGGGTACCTTTACCGTAACAGGCGGTTTAAGTATTAACGCCACACCCGGTCAGCTTTCATTGGCAAATGCAACTCCGGGATCTTATACTGTGGCGTATACAGTAGCAGCAGATCCTTCAAATTGTGCGCTTGGAAATACCACATCATTTACATTTAACCTTGCTGGCGAAATTGAGTTTGCTGTGGATGGTGCATGTGAAGGGCCTAGCTTTATAATAAGTACTACACCTGTAAACAATTCGTTTAATGATGCGGCTGCTTCTTATGAATGGACAACAGCCTCTGGTGTTACTGTAGGTGACAACTCAGAGAACTTTAACGTAAGCAAATATATTTCTAGCGTTAACAACCCTGTTTACCCGATGGTGTTTAACGTAAAAGTTACTGTAGGCAACTGCACGAAAACACTTCCGTATACCGTAGATGGAATTACATGTCAGATTCAACGCGGTATTTCCCCTGGCGGAACCGCAGGACTTAATGACAATTTTGACTTAAGCGGATTTGGAGTGAAAAAAATATCAATCTTTAACCGTTACGGAAAAGAAGTTTACAGCAAAACAAATTATGTAAACGAATGGCACGGACAAACCAGCAATGGCGATGAACTGCCTACCGGAACTTATTTCTATATGATTGACAGTGAATCAGCCGGACAGAAAACCGGATGGATTTATATAAACAGAGCACTGTAATTTCTGACACAACTACACCAAAAGACCCTCTTACGAGGGTCTTTTTTTGTTGGGCAAAAAGTGTTAAAATTGCTAATTAATAATTTTATAAACATCTGTGTATAATTTTGTTGAAAATGAAACAAAACGTTTCGCTACATTTGCCAAAATTTTAATCTCATTTTTGATGTTAGAAAAACTACCGAAAATGATAAAGCAACCAGCTATTATCATCGCCTTATTATCATTTTTACTACCTGTAGTTACAAACGCACAGGTGTATAAACACGAATTTGATACAGCGCCAACTAGTGGTAACCCTACGTATAACGTGGCACCAACGATTCTTGATGGGAATCTTAGTAATTCCATCTGGACAAACTCCCTAGGCGACTGGACCAGTTTCACAAGAGGCACAGGACGAGCCATAGGTCTTACCGACTCATCAGGTAACCCGGTTATTACACTTACGTTTACAGTGGCACCACAAAAGCAACTGGAAATTACAGCCTTCGACTTTTGGAGGCAACGAAGCAATACCGGTGCTCAAAACTGGTCGCTTGCCATTAACGGTACAGCTGTAGGAAACGGAAGCGTACCTACATCAGGTGCGGCAATAGGCAATACTCCCGTAAGTACTGCCGTTGCAGGATTAACCGGTAACGTAACTGTAACGTTAACACTTAGTGGTGCATCAAGTTCAGGAACATTCCGCTTAGATGACTTTACACTCTTTGGTACCGTAACTTCAACCTGTACGGCACCCGTTATATCTTCTGTACTGCCTGTTTCAGGTCCTGTAGGAACAGTTGTTACCATAAACGGTAGCGGATTTTCGGCAGGTACCGGAACATCGTCCGTGTTGTTTAACGGCGTAGCTGCCAGTTCCTTTACAGTAGTGTCAGATACTCAGATAAAGGCAGTTGCCCCGGTTTCGGCTACAGGAACGATTAAAGTAACAACAAATAACTGTACAGGCGAATCAACCTTTAGCTACACCTATCTTACAAACAGCTGCCCGGGTGTAGGCACTGCTACAGATTTATTTATTTCAGAAATTTATGATGATCAGGCGGGTGAAGGCGGTGCTGTTGAGTTTTACAACGGTACAGCAGCTACTATAGATCTTTCTCAATATACACTAGAGCGTTATGGTAATATAGGCGATGCCACTCCGGTATCCACCTTTACCCTTTCGGGTATGCTTGCTCCGGGCCAAATATACATTGCTACCAGAAGTAATGGCCTTACCTGTACAGTTACAACACCTTTAAGAGGTGAACTGCCTGAAGGTTTTAATGATAATGACGAATTTAAACTGCTTAAAAACGGTTCGCTTATAGACCGTGTAGAGATGCCGAACAACAGGGGTTATTCTATGTATCGCCTTAATACGGCAGTTCCACTACCAAACCCTGTTTACAACGTAGCGGACTGGACAATAAGTAACACTGAAACCTGTGCAGACCTTGGTATTTACAATATGCCTACTACGCCACAAGCTTCTATTACTACGCAACCGCAAAGTACTGCTGTGTGCAACAACAGTCAGGCAGTATTTACGGCTGTAGTACAAAACGCAACCGGCTATACTTACCAATGGAAAACCTTAGATGCTGCCGGAAACTGGGTAAACGTTACTAACGACGCTACCTATAGCGGCGCGCAAACAGCAACGCTAACAGTTAACGCAGTTAATGCTTTAAACGGAAAACAATACTACCTTGAGGTAACTTCGGCAACATGTACACTTATCAGTAATGCAGCCCAACTTACGGTTAACCCGGGCCCAACTTTACCTGCTTTTACAACAACTCCGGTAACGTGTTTAATTCCTTTGTCTATATTAACCGTAACGCCTACAGCCGGCCTGCAATTTAGTATGGACGGTACTAACTTTGTTACAACTAATGTTTTCATTAATCTTACTGCTGGTTCTTACACACTATACGTAAAAGACATAAACGGTTGTATAAACAGTACGCCATTTACCATAGCTCCTGCCGCTACTGGCCCTGCTGCACCAACGTATACTGCAACAACGCTGACGTGTAACAACCCAACGGCTACTATTACCGTAGACCCAGTAGCCGGTCTTGAGTACAGTATAGACGGTACTAATTTTAGCTCTAATAATATATTCAACGGACTTACCGCAAATACGTACACAATTACTGTGCGCAATGCTAACGGATGTACTAACAGCACTCCGGTTACCATTGCACCGGCAGCGGCTGGCCCTGCAGTACCTACATATACCGCTACTGCCCTATCTTGTACAGTTTCAACAGCTACTATAACAGTAGACCCTGTTGCAGGACTTGAATACAGCATTGATGGTATTAATTTTGGCAACAACAATG
>JAAXJD010000111.1:0-9500 GCA_012270005.1 Flavobacterium sp.
CCAGCTTGGTATCAAGCTCCCACGCGCCAAGGGCATATATCTTATCCTGAAGTTCTGCCTGCCTGTCCATAAGCTTCTGCATTTTGTCGGCATCTTCATATACCTCCGGCAGGCCAAACATGTCGTTTATCTTATTAAACTCATCTAAAACAGCTACCGTTTCGGCTACGCATTCCCGCACAACTTCTATAACTGTTTTGGTTTCATCAAGCTGTGGTTCCTGCTCCAGGTAACCTACTGTGTAACCTGGTGAAAACACCACATCGCCCTGATAGCTCTTGTCTACACCGGCTATGATTTTTAATAATGTTGATTTACCCGAACCGTTAAGACCAAGGATACCTATTTTTGCCCCGTAAAAGAAGCTCAGGTAAATATCTTTAAGTACCGGTTTTTGTGCTCCCTGATACGTCTTGTTGACGCGGGACATCGAAAATATTACTTTCTTATCGTCAGACATTGTTAATGTTCTATTTGTTTAAAGTTTCAAGTTTAAGGTTGCTTACTCAGGCTCTAAACGCGCCCCTTTAAAGCATTAAACACCCATGCTATGGCAAAAAATCCTACGCCTACGGCTGCAAAACCATAGCCGGCAATATCATCGTACCGAAATGCACCAAGGCAAATCAATAGAATCCCCATAAGCACCATGATGAGTGTAGCCCATCCCAGTACTGTATTTTTATTCATCATTATCGTTTCGTGTTAATCCTAGCAAATATCGGTAAAGATTGTGTATTTATAAAATTATTATCCCATTAGGATTGTATAAGGTAAATACCGTCTTCTTTAATGTCTATCAGCCTTTGTTTATACAATGATCCAATAGCTTTTTTAAAAGCCTTTTTGCTCATTTTCAATACGGTTTTAATATCTTCGGGGTGGCTGTCGTCGTGCAGGCGCAAGAATCCTCGGCTTGCACGTAGTTCGTCCAGTATCTTTTCTGCATTGGGTTCTATACTTTCTATACCCGGTTTTTGAAGGCTAACGTCTATCTTATTATCAGGGCGTATGGTTTTTATGTAACCCACAAGTTTTTCTCCTAATCTAACATCATCGTAAACGTCATTTTTATACAATAATCCGCGGTGCTTGTTGTTTATAATCACGTTTATACCCAGATCTGTAAAGTGCGATACTATAATGTCTACTTCCTCGCCCTCGGTTACCGTAAGGTTTTCGTTATCTAAAAACTGGCTCAGTTTGCTACTGCCCGCAAGGCGGTTGCTCTTTTCGTCAAGGTACATGTGTACCAAATAGCGTTTGCCTACCTCCATGGGCCTTGCCTGTTCCCTAAAGGGTACAAATAAATCCTTTTCCAGTCCTATGCCTACAAAGGCACCAAACTTATTAATAAAGCTTACACGAAGCAGTGCAAAGCCGTTTAGTTTAATAAGCGGCTCAAGCGTAGTGGCCACAGGGCGTTCCTCCTGGTCCAGGTATACAAATACGGTCATTTCGTCCCCCTCATTCCATTCGGCCGGCACGTACTTGTTTGGTAACAGTACGTCGGTAGTGCCATCAGTAAGGTACAGGCCTACGCTGGTGCCACGCGCTATGGTAAGGGCATTGTGTTTTCCTATTTCAATCATTCATCATTCATTATAAGCTGCAAAGGTAATACTTTAATGTAACAGTGTATCAATTTACTAATGTATCAATTAATTGATGTAACAGTTTGTCAATATATCAATGTACCAATTATTAGAGTACGTAAATTGCTACATCAATTAATTAATGTAACAATTTGTAAATATATCAATGTACCAATTATTAGAGTGCGTAAATTGCTACATCAATTAATTGATGTGACAATTTGTAAATATATCAATGTACCAATTATTAGAGTACGTAAGTTGCTACATCAATTAATTAATGTAACAATTTGTAAATATATCAATGTACCAATTATTAGAGTACGTAAATTGCTACATCAATTAATTGATACATTGGTACATTTGGAAATCGCTACATTAGAAAACTGTTACATTAAAATAGTATCTTTGTGCCAAATTTTACACAATGGCCGAATTAGCTTACATAGGATACCACTTTACCATAGAACCGAAAGAACCCGCTACCGAAATACTTATAGCCGAACTGGGCGAACTGCCGTTTGAAAGCTTCGAGGAAACCGAAACCGGACTTAGCGCTTACATCCAGAAACAATTCTGGACGGAAGATGTGCTGGCTGATGTGTACATACTGCAATCGGGAGAGTTTAATATTACCTATACCTTTGAGGAAATAGAGCAGGTAAACTGGAACGAGGAGTGGGAAAAGAATTTTGAGCCTATTGAAGTAGATAATACCTGCCGTGTACGTGCGCCGTTCCATGAGTATAAGGAGGTGCAGTATGATATAGTTATTGAACCCAAAATGAGTTTTGGTACAGGCCATCATGAAACTACGTTTATGGTTATCCAACACCTGTTAGAAACTGATGTGGCCGGTAAAAAAACGCTCGATATGGGTTGCGGTACTGCCATCCTGGCTATTCTTGCCGAAATGAAAGGCGCCCAGCCTATTGATGCTATAGACATAGACAACTGGTGCTACCTTAATTCTATAGAAAATGCAGAGCGTAACAACTGTAAGCATATTAGTGTTTATGAGGGTGATGCTTCATTGCTGCCCGGCCGTAAGTATGATGTTATTATTGCCAACATAAACCGTAACATTTTGCTAAACGATATGCAGGTGTATGTAAACTGCCTTAACCCCGGTGGCACATTGCTGCTAAGCGGGTTTTATGAAGAAGATATCCCGGCTATAGACGAAAGCTGTAGCGCTAAGGGACTTACCTTAATAAAAAAGCATCAGAAAAATAACTGGGTAGCGCTAAAATACATAAATTAGCACTTCCTATTTTTTAATTGATTGTATATGAGCACGAAGGAAAAAGTTTTAGAAGATTTACTGGTAGAGGAACTTGTAGCAGACAATAACGAAATAGTGTTGTATAATGATGATGTAAACACTTTTGACCACGTAATTGAAACCCTGGTACGCGTATGCGACCATACTCCGCTGCAAGCCGAACAATGTTCGCTTATTGTACACTATAATGGTAAGTGTACGGTAAAAACAGGCGTGTTTAACGAGCTTATTCCACAGTGTACACAGCTGCTGGAAGCTGGCTTGAGCGCAGAAATTGTGTAATGCCTTAAGGGTAATGTACATTTTCTTTTTAGCAACAAAATCATTCAAAAAGCCGATTATAAACAGAAAATCCTCTGCACTGGCAGAGGATTTTTTTATATCTCGTCGTCTTCGCTGTCTATGTCATAGCCCAGCGGTTCTTCGCTTTCGTCTTTGTCAAATTCAAAAAAGCTGAAAATGCTGCCGCCGTACTTTTTCTCAAACGAAAAATTCATAAGGTGCTGCATGCGGGTATACTTGCTGTGCTCTATAATCATCATGCCGTCTTCGTTTAGCAATTCGTTTTCAAACACCAGCCTTACCACTTCTTCAAACTGCTCCTGGCTAAAGTTATACGGAGGGTCGGCTACTATAATATCGTATACCGCCTTATGTCCTTCTAAAAATTTATAAACATCACTTTTTATTGCCGTAATAGGCAGGTCAAACTCGGCTGCGGTTTTCTTTATAAAGCGCACACACCCAAAATCAGCATCTACAGATGTAATAGGCCCGGCTCCGCGCGACCCAAATTCGTAACTCAGGTTACCCGTACCACTAAAAAGGTCCAGTATTTTAAGCCCTTCAAAGTCAAAGCGGTTGTTTAGTATATTAAACAACGATTCTTTGCTCATATCTGTGGTAGGCCTTACGGGCAGGTTATTTGGCGCAGAAATACGGTGCCCCTTAAATTTGCCGGAAATTATCCTCATGTGTGTAATAAAATAAAGTTGGTTAAAGCATTTTCATGCGAGGTTTGCCATTTCGCCGCCAGCGGTGCAGCATCATACAATGCTATGTGGCGTATGTAGGTGTAGGCCAAAGCGTATAGCGGGCTCTGGGTATCTATGCTGCCCAGCATCCATACCTTTACCGTTTCGGGGTTTAGTTCCAGTTGTTCCAGGGTAAATAATACGTAGTACAAAAAGTCTTCGGGCAGTGCGTACTCAAACGAGTTAAACAGCAGCAGTTTAGGCCCGTTTGTAACCACGATTTCAAAATGGGTGTCTTTTACGTGTATAAACACCTGCTTTTCAAACGCGTTTTTAGAATCGTCAAGCAGTTTTTCTACCAAAACACTGTTGGCATTGCGGTAGTCAAAACTACCCAGGCGGTCTATAAGGTAGTTGTTTATGTTCATTAACGGCACATAAACATTGGTAATGTCGTAGCTTCCTACGGCATCCCAGGCATACACGTCGCCATCAAACACGCGGGTATTGTATTGCAGGTAGCTGCCGGCAAAGTCTTCGTCAAACAGGGCAGTGGGTACAAACGCGTTAAAAGCATTATCGTGCAGCACTACAGCGTCGTCAAACCCCATACGAAGTTCAGGGTACTGTACAAACATACGCCACAGCTCATCTTCCAGCGGCGTGGTTTTGTTAAACGGTACGTGGCTAATCTGTTTAATTTCATTATTCAGCGTATCGAGCACACAAAAAGACACGCCCGTAGCTGCGGCCTGCATTACGAGCTTTTTATAGTTTTTACCTGTTATGGATTTGTTAATAAAATATGGTGTGGTTCTGCAATTTTACATTGTTTTTTGGTTAAGCCCGTGGGTTGGGTAAAATGATGTTATCTTTGGGAGGCAAAAAATAACAATTCGTTACCATAATGACCCCTGTACAGTTTTACCGCGTACTGCACGACAACTTTCCGTTTATCCCTACCGAAAAGCAAAACACCTTTTTACAACAGGTGGCCTGGTTTGTGGTAAACGGTAACCGAGACGATGTTTTTTTGCTGAAAGGATATGCCGGTACGGGTAAAACCACCATTATAGCCACGCTGGTAAACAACCTGCGTGCCGCCGGTAAAAAGTACGTGCTGCTGGCACCCACGGGCAGGGCCGCAAAGGTAATATCCGGCTATGCCGAAAAACCTGCCTTTACCATACACAAGCGTATTTACTTCCCTAAAAAGAACAGTGGCGGCCAGGTGGGGTTTGTAATGCAGCAAAACAAATACAAAGACACCATATTTATAGTAGACGAAGCCTCTATGATATCTGACGCGCCAACTGACAGCAGCATGTATGCAAACGGTTCGCTGCTCGATGACCTTATGAGCTACGTGTACAGCGGCCAAAACTGCCGTATGATACTGGTGGGCGATACCGCTCAGCTTCCGCCGGTAAATTCTGACCTTAGCCCGGCGCTGGACGAGCGCGTACTGGGGCAGGCGTATTTTAAGGAAGTGCAGCACATAGAGCTGGACGAGGTTATGCGACAGGCCGAAAAATCAGGGATTTTATACAACGCCACCCAACTGAGGGAGTTGCTTAAAGAGGATTTTTTTGATGAATTCAGGTTTAAGCTGCGTGGGTTTAAAGATATTATACGCCTTACCGATGGTTATGATATTCAGGATGCCATACACACCGCGTACAGCAACTACAGCATAGAAGATACCGCCTTTATAGTACGCAGTAATAAGCGGGCCAATGCCTACAACCAGCAAATCCGCGCGCGTATACTGGATAGGGAAAGCGAACTTTCGGCAGGGGATTTCCTTATGGTGGTAAAGAACAATTACTTTTGGCTCGATGAAAAGAGTGAAGCCGGTTTTATAGCCAATGGCGACATTATAGAAATCCTGGAAATCTTTAGAATAGAGGAACTCTACGGCTTTAAGTTTGCCCGCGTTAAGGTGCGCCTGGTGGATTACCCCAACCACCTGCCGCTGGAAACCGTGCTGCTGCTGGATACCCTGTACAGCGAAGCACCTTCGCTTACGTATGAGGAGTCTAACCGATTGTACCAGCAGGTGCAGGAAGATTACCAGAACGAACCCCAATACCAACGCTTTTTAAAGATAAAAGCCAACCCGCATTTTAATGCCCTGCAGGTGAAGTTTAGCTACGCCATTACCTGCCATAAAAGCCAGGGAGGGCAGTGGAACACCGTATTTGTAGAGCAGCCTTACCTGCCCGACGGTATAGATCGCGACTATGTGCGTTGGCTGTACACCGCCATAACCCGTAGCCGTGACAAGGTATACCTGATAGGTTTTAAGGATGAGTTTTTTGAGGAGGATTGATTCGGTAACACGGAGATTCACGGAGCAGGCACAGAGATTCACAGCGTTTTTTTTATTACTTGGAATGCTTTCTTTACGTCTGTCATCGCGAGGAACGATGCGATCCAAATTTTTGTCATAAAGTCCTACTCTAATGAAACAGTATAGGATTAAGTTTTTTAAGTTTGATTAACAGTTAAACCGAGTAAGCATTCCCCTCCTCCGGAGGGGTGCCCGTAGGGCGGGGTGGAAAGTAGTATTAGTAAGTACACCCTGTTTTTTCAGCCACCGCTACTGAGAGTGAAAGAATGCGAAATATAAAATAGAATATGAAAATAATAGCCGTAATTCCCGCACGATACGCCAGTACCCGTTTCCATGCCAAGCTAATGCAGGATTTGGGTGGCAAAACCGTTATAACCCGTACGTATGAAGCAGCGCTTAACACCGGCCTGTTCCATAATGTGTTTGTAGTAACCGATTCAGACCTTATATATAATGAGATTACCGCTAACGGCGGCAAGGCCATTATGAGCATTAAGGAGCACGAAAGCGGCAGCGACCGTATAGCCGAAGCCGTAGAACACATGGATGTAGACATAGTTGTAAATGTGCAGGGCGACGAACCTTTTATAAATAAAGAGCCGCTTGCCGATGTGCTGGAGGTGTTTAAGGCAGACCTTGCCCATGAGGTAGACCTTGCATCGGTAATGTACCAGATAACCGACTGGGATGAGATAGAAAACCCTAATAATGTAAAGGTTATTGTAGACCAAAAAGGCTTTGCGCTCTATTTTTCGCGTTCGGTAATTCCGTACCCAAGGGATAAGGAGGCAGGAGTGCGTTACTTTAAGCACATAGGTATTTATGCCTTCCGCAAGCATGCGCTTATGGATTTTTATAAGCTGCCCATGCAAAAACTGGAGGCCAGCGAAAAACTGGAGCAGTTGAGGTACTTAGAGTATGGAAAGCGCATCCGCATGGTAGAAACCACCCACGTAGGTGTAGGCATAGATACCCCGGAGGATTTAGAAAAAGCAAAGAAACTGCTGGGGTTATAGTATAAAAAACAGAGGGCACTTAATAGTGCCCTCTGTTTTTATGTATAGTTTCCTGATGTTTTTATTTTATAAACAGTGCCAGCAGGTAGTAGGTTAGTGCCGCTACTACTGCAGATACCGGTATGGTAAGTACCCATGCATAAAGCAGGTTTATAGTAACACCCCAGCGTACTGCCGATACCCTTTTTGTAACACCCACACCTATAATAGAACCTGTAATGGTGTGTGTGGTAGATACCGGGATTTTAAAGTGTTCTGTAGAAAACAGGGTAAGCGCACCTGCCGATTCGGCTACAACACCTTCAAAGGCGTTAACTTTGGTAATCTTAGAACCCATTGTTTTTACAATTTTCCATCCGCCGCTTAGCGTACCCAGTCCTATTACGGTATAACATGCCAGCGGAATCCATTCCGGCATTTGGCTTTTAATGCCCAGTTCTTCGTTTGGCAACACCACCCTTAACCACTCAGGCATAGTGCTTACGTTTTCGTGCAGTGTGTTTAAGTAAACCGCTACAGCCGCCGCTATAATACCCATAACCTTTTGAGAGTCGTTACCACCGTGGCCTAAGCTAAACGATGCCGATGAAAGCAGCTGCATCCTTTTAAGGATGGTTTCGGCTTTGGCAGCAGAAAACGAACTGAAAAACAGGTTGAATATAGCAAGGCTATAAAAAATTATGGCTACCAGTAACCACTTTATATTTGCCGGTTCCAGTACTACAGACCAAAAATGGCTTTCAAAACGTGGTTTCTTTATGTGGTCGTACCCTTCCCAAACCGAAGCCAGGAATGCAAATACGATTACCATAAGTGCTACGGTAAAAATTTTAGGGGCAATGGCTTTACGCGATGAATGCATCATCCATACCGAAATGAGGTACGAAATAATCATACCCACAATAGGGGCAAGGGCAATAAACGCAATGATAATTAGTACACCGCTGGGCAGAAATTCTCCTGCCTTAGGTGCTTTGTACCAGCTTACTATCTTCCAGCCATAGTGTTCAGGGTCTGTAACGTTACCCGAAAATCCGTGTGCCAGTGCCGCACCTGCAAAACCACCTATAAGGGTGTGCGATGAAGATGACGGTATACCTTTCCACCAGGTAAACAGGTTCCATATAATTGCGGCAATAATACCCGCAAGGATTACCGTAAGGTTAATGCTGCCGGTGTGGGCGGTTTTGGCTACCGTATCGGCTACACCAAACCCAAATACCCAGTAGGCAAGGAAGTTAAAAAACGCCGCCCAAAGCACCGCCTGAAAAGGTGTAAGCACCTTTGTGGCTACTATGGTAGCGATAGAGTTTGCCGCATCGTGAAAACCATTTATATAGTCAAAACCAAGGGCAAGTATTATAATTACAATAAGTAATGTAAACATAGCTAAACTGGGTTGTGTGTTTTAAGAGTGCTTTACAGCTATAGATTCCAGCACGTTTGCCACACCTTTACATTTGTCTGCAGCGGTTTCCAGTGCCGAAAGTACTTCTTTGTACTTAATGATGTTTTTTACATCTGTTTCGTTTTCAAAGATATCGGCTACCGCTTTGTCAAATACGCTGTCGCTCTTTGCTTCAAGTTTGTAAAGCTTTTTACACACATCGGCTATGTTGTGTAGTTTTTTCATGTCTTTAAGGTCGCTAACCGCAATCTGAATAAGCTGAGTGCCTTCCAGTGTTATTTCGGTCATTTTCCTTATACTTTTAGATATTTTTTCTACCTGGTACAGTTTCAAACGGTTCGATGCCCCGTAAAGGTATCCGGCTACGTTATCTATGGCGCTTATAAGGGCGTGTATGTCTTCGCGGTCAAAAGGCGTAATAAAGTTACGGCTCAGTTCCAGGTTGGTATTGTGTGTAACCTGCTCTATAACCGCTTCAAGCTCTTCAATTTTCTTAAAGTAGTCATCCCTTTCAGGCTTAGGCGCATTTACGGCTTCGTGCAGGGTTTGTGCAAGTAGAACAAGGTTTTGTGTTGCCTGCTCAAAAAGCGGGAAAAATTTCTTATCCTTCGGTACAAGAAACTGGAAAATGTTGTTTAGAGACATTTACGTTTAAATTTTATGAGGCAAATGTATGAACCTAATGTTAAGGAATTATTAACACACATTCAACCTAACGTTACCAATGTTAACAACAGGTTAAGTCTTTGTTTTTGAAAAATATTAAAAAATATTAGAGTAATAAAAACAAATTCGTATTTTAGTGCTGTAAAAATTATGTGTTTTTAAAAATAGTAGAATTTTATGGATCTAAACTTCAATAAAAA
>JAAXJD010000111.1:9510-16282 GCA_012270005.1 Flavobacterium sp.
GACCATAACAGGCTTTTGCTATCTGATTTAAGGCAAAAACTTAACAAAGTATACCTTGGCGGCGGCGAAAAGCGTATTGAAAAACTACATGCTGAAGGTAAATTGACTGCCCGTGAGCGCATTGAGTACCTTTTAGACAAAAATAGTAAAAGTATAGAAATAGGCGCACTTGCCGGAGACGGTATGTACACAGAGCACGGCGGATGCCCCAGCGGCGGCGTAGTAGTTAAAATAGGTTACATACAGGGCCGCCAGTGTATAGTGGTAGCTAATGACGCTACCGTAAAGGCGGGCGCGTGGTTCCCTATAACAGGTAAAAAGAACCTTCGTGCGCAGGAAATAGCCATAGAAAACAAGCTTCCTATTATATACCTTGTAGACAGCGCGGGTGTATACCTGCCTATGCAGGATGAAATTTTTCCTGATAAAGAGCATTTTGGGCGCATTTTCCGTAACAATGCCATTATGAGCAGCATGGGCATTACCCAGATTGCTGCCGTTATGGGTAGTTGTGTAGCAGGGGGAGCCTACCTGCCTATAATGAGCGATGAAGCGCTTATAGTAGATAAAACAGGTAGTATATTTTTGGCAGGCAGTTACCTGGTAAAGGCAGCAATAGGCGAAAGCATAGACAACGAAACCCTGGGAGGTGCCACTACGCACTGCGAAATATCGGGGGTTACAGATTACAAAGCCAAAGACGATAAAGATGCGCTGGATCGTATAAAAAGCGTTGTAGGCAAAATGGGCGCCTATACGCCTGCGGGTTTTAACCGCGTTAAGGCAGAAAAACCATCGTTAGATATAAACGAACTTTATGGCACCCTGCCGCGTACCCGTACAGAGCAGTATGACATGATGGAGATTATAAAACGCCTGGTAGATAAATCAGAGTTTGATGAATATAAGGCCGGCTACGGCCAAACCATTATTACCGGGTACGCCCGTATAGATGGCTGGGCTGTAGGTATAGTGGCTAACCAGCGTAAGGTGGTTAAAAGCAAAAAAGGCGAAATGCAATTTGGCGGTGTAATTTATTCTGATAGTGCCGATAAGGCTACGCGATTTATAGCCAACTGTAACCAAAAGAAAATTCCGTTAGTGTTTCTGCAAGATGTTACCGGTTTTATGGTGGGCAGTAAAAGCGAGCACGGCGGCATTATAAAAGACGGTGCCAAGATGGTAAATGCCGTAAGTAATTCGGTAGTGCCTAAGTTTACCATAGTGGTGGGTAACAGCTACGGTGCCGGTAACTATGCTATGTGCGGCAAAGCGTATGATCCAAGGCTTATTGCGGCCTGGCCAAGTGCAGAGCTTGCCGTTATGGGCGGTGCGCAGGCAGCTAAGGTACTGTTGCAGATAGAAGCCAGTTCGCTTAAAGCAAGGGGCGAGGAGCTTACACCCGAAAAGGAAGCCGAATTGTTTGATAAGATTAAAGCAAAATATGATGCCCAGGTATCGCCGTATTACGCGGCGGCCCGCTTATGGACCGATGGCATTATAGACCCTGCCGATACCCGCACGTGGATATCTATGGGGATAGAGGCAGCAAACCATGCGCCTATAGAAAAGCCTTTTAACCTGGGGGTAATACAGGTTTAGTTATAATTTTTAGGGTTTAGATTGGGAGGCCGTCTGCTGGGGAGCAGGCGGCCTGATTTTTTTGATGTGTTAAACATTGATGTATTTAAATTGCAATTAGGTAAAAATGTTATAACTTAGTACCTATGGAACAGGACGATAAAATACTTGAAAACCTTATAACGGGCGGCGTTCTTGGCGCTTCGTTAGGATCTTTATTGTGTAAAGACAAAAGGGAAGGAGCTACATTAGGTGCGCTTGCCGGAGCGGCTATTTTGGCGACGTTTCGCGCCAATGAAGAAGCAAAAAAATCAAATGTACCGCTTATACTTGAAGAGGAAGGAAATTTGTACGAAATTTCTCCGGATGGGCAAAGACGTTTTTTAAGGAAAATTGAAAAGCCCAAAATAAATGTGCCATCACAATTTAAACTGCGCTAAGTAGATGGCTGTAAAAAGGCTCAGGGTTTTTGCAGGGCCTAATGGTTCTGGAAAAACAACAATTGTAAATCAGCTACGAAATGAGATTAGTTTTGGCGTTTATGTTAATGCTGATGATATTGAAAGAGAACTTCGTGAAAAAGGAGGAATTTCTTTTAACGATTACCACCTTAATATTTCACAAAACTCGATTGCTGATTTTTTCAGGAAAAGTACGTTTTCTCCGGTAATGCGAGGCGAACCTGATTTATGGTCTAACCTCATCATTTTAGATAATCGGTTAAAAGTATCCTGTACTTTAGATTCGTACCTGGCTGCTGATATCGCTGAATTTATTAGGCAACAACTTCTGGTTAACGGTATGTCGTTAACTTATGAAACAGTTATGAGTCACCCAAATAAATTAGATTTTCTCGTTTCTGCTAAAAATCTAGGGTATCGGGTGTATTTATATTATATAGCAACGGAAGATCCTGATATTAATGTTAACCGCGTTAGTATAAGGGTAACCCAAAAAGGACACAATGTAAGTAATAAGAAAGTAAAAGACAGATACTATAAGAGTTTGCAACAGTTAAAAGGTGCAATCAAGTTGAGTAACCGTGCATATCTTTGGGATAATTCTGGTCAGGCCGCTTTGTTTTTTGCTGAAATTACAGAGGGTGTAGATGTATCTACTTTTGATGAAGTGCCTGGTTGGTTTATAAAAAATGTTGTTGAAAAGGACAGCGATTTAATATAAAAACCCCATTTGAAGCGGAAATATTACAAATGGGGTTTTTATATTTTTTGCAGTCAGTGAGACTGTAAACTAATCCTGCTGAAACTTCGCCCTCTTGCTGCCATCGTACATTTCGTATTTTACAAGGCGTGCTTCCAGTTTACCGTTAAACAGTTTTATCTTGCGCGATGGTTTTAGCCCTACAAATTTCAGCGCTTCCAGGTTACCGGTTATAAACCAGGCGTTGGTGTTCGGGTAGCCCTGTTTTAAGGTGTCGCCTATTTCTCGGTAAAAACGCTCCAGGTTAATGTCCAGGCGTTCGCCATACGGGGGGTTAAACACCATGTGTAGCGGGCCTTCTGTAGCCTTGTTAGTATCAAAAAAGTTTTCCTGGCTTATGGTTACGTAGTCTTCCAGGTTAGCATTTTTAATATTGTCTTTGGCTTTCATTACCGCCGAAGGAGCTTTGTCATAGCCTTTTATGGTATAATGAAACTCCCGCGTTTTATTCATCAGCGAGTTAGTAACCGTATCAAAAAGATCGTTATCCCAGTCCTGCCATTTTTCAAACGCAAATTCCTTACGGTTTATATTTGCCGGAATGTTACAGGCTATCATGGCAGCTTCGGCAAGTATGGTACCGCTACCACACATAGGGTCCAGGAAATGGGTAGAACCATCCCATCCGCTAAGCAGCAGCATGCCTGCAGCAAGCACCTCATTTATTGGGGCTATGTTTGTGGCACTGCGGTAACCGCGGTGGTGCAGGGAGTTGCCGCTGGTATCTAGCGCCACGCTGCATTGATCGTTAAAAATATGTATGTTTATGCGTAAATCCGGGTGTAGTTTATCTATATCGGGGCGTTTTCCGTACTTGTCCCTAAACTGGTCTACAATAGCGTCTTTGGTTTTAAGGGCTACAAACTGAGAGTGTGTAAACTGCTCTCCGCTAAGGGTAACGTCTACCACAAACGTTTGGTTTACGGTAAGGTACTTGCTCCAGTCTATGCTTTGTATGCCGCTGTACAGTGCCCTGTCGTTCCAGGCCCTAAAGCTATGTATGGGTTTTAGTATTTTAAGGGCCGTGCGCAGCGCCAGGTTTGCCTTGTACATAAAACCTTTATCGCCTACAAAACTTACCATACGCACCCCGGGTTCTACCTGCTGTGCGCCAAGTTGTTGCAGTTCTTTGGCTAATACTTCTTCAAGGCCAAAAAGTGTTTTGGCCACCATTTTAAAATTTTCCATCGGGCGGATTTATCTGTTGCAAAAGTACGCATTTTGTTGCCATTTCAAACTATAACTGCCTAAACCGCCACCCGTATTAGCTAAACTAAACCTAAAACCTGTATGCAGTTAGCACAATATATGCTAACTTTGTAACCCTGAAATTTTAAGAAAAACACCGCAACCCTATACCTACTATGGAACAGCCGGAAAACAACGCTTGTTGGTACGCATCCTGGTTTGACACACCTTATTACCACATACTATATAAAGACCGCGATTATGAAGAAGCGCAGTTGTTTATGGACAACCTTACCGCTTACCTTAACCTGCCCGATGATGCTAAAATCCTGGATTTGGCCTGCGGCAAGGGCAGGCATTCGGTTTACCTGAATAAGCTGGGATACAATGTAACGGGAGCCGACCTTAGTGCGAACAGCATCAGCGAGGCTAAAAAATACGAAAATGACACGTTGCACTTTATGGAGCACGATATGCGCGAGCCGTTCCCTACGCAGTACGATGCCATTTTTAACCTGTTTACCAGTTTTGGATATTTTGATAACGACCAGGATAACATAACTACCCTAAAAGCCATTTGCCAAAGCCTTACCGAGTATGGTTTTGCCGTGATCGATTTTATGAACGTGCATAATGTTATTGAGCATTTGGTGCCGCATGAAGTAAAAACGGTAGATGGGATTGATTTTCATATACACCGCTGTGTAGAAGGCAACCATATTATAAAAGATATTAAATTTACCGATAAGGGTAAAGACTTCCATTTTACAGAAAGGGTTAAAGCCCTTACCCTGGAGGATTTTGAGCAAATGATGGACGAAGCGGGCATTTACCTGCTGGAAACCTTTGGCGATTACCGCCTGCGCAAATACTATAAAAACGAGTCGGATAGGCTTATAATGATTTTTAAGTAAACCAAATGATAGTATATATAGTTCCGTTTGTATCGGTACTGGCCGGGATAGGCGCTGCACTGTTGCTTAAGCCCAGCAATAAAAAAAGCCTGAAGCTGCTGCTTGCCTTTAGCGGCGCGTTTTTGCTTTCGCTTACGGTACTACACCTGCTGCCAGAAGTATATGAGGCTACCCTGCATGCCGGGGGGCACGAAGCCCATGAGCACGGCCACGAACACGGTGCCGGGCATACCATAGGCATCTTTATAATGGCGGGTATTATTTTCCAGATTATACTGGAGTATTTTTCGCAAGGGGCAGAGCACGGGCATGTACACAATCACGGCCACCATCATGGCATGCCGTGGCTGCTGTTTATAAGCCTTTGCATCCATGCGCTGCTGGAAGGTATGCCGGTAAGCCATCATCCGGATATGGCGTGGGGCATAGGCATACACCATTTCCCTATAGCCATTATACTTACCGCTTTCTTTATAAATTCGGGCATGAAAAAAATATCGGTGTTGCTGTTTATGGTTGCGTTTGCAGCCATGACACCGCTGGGCACTATGCTTTCGGGGCAACTTACCATAGCCGAAGAATATTACCCATATATATCGGCAGTTGTGGTGGGTATACTGTTCCACATTTCCAGCACCATTATTTTTGAAAGCGGCGAAGACCATAAATTTAACCTTGCCAAACTATTAAGCATAGGGCTGGGTGTGGTGTTGGCGTATTATCTGTAACTTTACCGCATAAAATTCTTTACGATGTCATTCATCCGTACTACCGAACAAAGCAGCAAATACGAGCATCTTGAAAAAATGCCCGTAGCCGAGCTGCTGGCCAATATAAACAATGAAGACAAAACCGTACCCCTTGCGGTAGAAAAGGCGCTTCCGCAAATAGAAGCGTTGGTAACTACTGTGGTAGCCCAACTAAAAAAGGGAGGCCGCCTGTTTTACATAGGCGCCGGTACCAGCGGACGTTTGGGTATTGTAGATGCCAGCGAGTGCCCACCTACCTTCGGTGTGCCGTTTGATTTGGTTATAGGGCTTCTAGCCGGTGGCGAAACCGCCATACGCGGCGCGGTAGAGTTTGCTGACGCCGCCCGCGAGGCTGCCTGGGCTGACCTTTCTGCTTACAATATTAATGAGAATGACGTGGTGGTAGGCATAGCTGCTTCGGGCACTACGCCGTATGTTATTGGCGGGCTGGAGAAGTGTAATGCGCTTAACATCCCTACCGGTTGTATTACCTGTAATGCGGGTAGCCCATTGGCACAAACGGCAAAATTCCCTGTTGAGGTAGTGGTGGGGCCGGAGTTTGTAACCGGCAGCAGCCGCATGAAAGCCGGTACCGCCCAAAAGCTGGTGCTTAACATGATTAGTACCGCTACCATGATTCAACTGGGTAAGGTAAAAGGGAACAAAATGGTAGATATGCAGCTGAGCAACCACAAGCTGGTAGGCCGTGCCGTGGGTATGATTATAGATGAGCTGGGCATAAGCCAAACCGAAGCCGAAGCCCTTTTAGAACAACATAAAAACGTGCGTAAAGCTATAGAAGCATATGGCAACAGATAAAAAAGTTTTAATGCGCGGCCTTAAGTACCTTTTTGGTGCGCTGCCGCTTTTTGGCATAGGCCCGGTGGTTATGCACTCATCGTTTAAAAACCAGGATCACCCGCTGTTTATACCGGTTTTTGGCTTAGGTGCCATTACCTGCCTGGTGGGTATGTGGCTTATGTTTATGGGGCTGCGTACGGTAATCAGCAGTATGTTTGACGGGGAGAGGTAGGGTTGATATTTATTCAAAATCCTTTAAAGGAGTGCATATAATATTGTCACCTTCATATCCTAATATATAACCATATCTATATCTAA
>JAAXJD010000050.1 GCA_012270005.1 Flavobacterium sp.
CCAACCCGAGGGGTCCAGGTACACGCTCTCGAAGTGACAGTTATACGACTGCAAGGAGTTGAAAACAATAGTCGAGGAACTTATAGTAAAAGAAGACAAACCGGGCTGGAAAGCCCCTACAGGTGAGGTAAAAAAAGCCCCTAAACCATTACGCATTACCGAAATAGACAGCGCTACCGAAATCCGTATGGATACTGGTGATGGTGAACTGAACCGGGTTTTGGGTGGCGGGCTGGTGCCGGGTTCGCTAACACTTTTGGGTGGTGAACCGGGTATTGGTAAGAGTACGCTGCTATTACAAATTTCGCTAAAGCTGCCATTTCGCACGCTGTATGTAAGCGGTGAGGAAAGCCAGAAACAGATAAAAATGCGTGCCGAACGTATTACCGCACAGGCCGATAATTGTTTTATCCTTACCGAGACCAAAACACAGAACATTTTCAGGCAAATTGAGGCGATAGACCCGGAAGTGGTTATTATAGACTCCATACAAACCCTGCATAGCGACTATATAGAAAGCAGCGCGGGCAGCATCAGCCAGATACGCGAAACCACTGCTGAACTGATAAAGTTCGCCAAAGAAAGTAACGTACCCGTTATACTCATAGGCCACATTACTAAAGATGGTTCTATTGCCGGGCCTAAAATACTGGAACATATGGTAGATACGGTGCTTCAGTTTGAGGGCGACCGCAACCACGTGTACCGCATACTGCGTTCGCTTAAAAACCGTTTTGGCTCCACTGCCGAACTCGGCATTTACGAAATGCAGGGCACCGGCCTGCGAGAGGTAAGCAACCCCAGCGAAATACTGATTTCCCATAAAGATGAAGAACTCAGCGGTACCGCCATAGCCACCACTATGGAGGGTATGCGCCCGCTTATGGTAGAAATCCAGGCACTTGTTAGCACCGCTGTATACGGTACACCACAGCGCAGTACCACAGGCTATAATGCTAAACGCCTTAATATGCTGCTTGCCGTACTGGAAAAAAGAGCCGGTTTCCGCCTGGGCGCGAAAGACGTTTTCCTTAACATTACCGGGGGTATTAATGTAGATGATCCTGCTATAGACCTCGCCGTAGTTGCCGCAATACTAAGCAGTAACGAAGACATTCCGGTGAGCAAAGGCTATTGTTTTGCGGGAGAAATAGGCCTTAGTGGCGAAATACGCCCCGTAAACCGTGTAGACCAACGCATACTGGAAGCTGAAAAGTTAGGTTTTTCTACTATTTTTGTATCGAAATACAGCAAGGTTTCCTTAAAAAACACTATTATTGACATCAAACAGGTGGGGCGCATAGAAGATGTTGCCGGCTACCTTTTCGGATAAAGAATGCGACGACGTATCAATTATAAAAAACTAACCCGCAGGCTGATAATTACATTAGCCATACTGCTGGTACTTTTCGGAATATTGTTCTTTGCCTTCCGCAATATGGCACTGGAACAGGTTTTGGCGCGTGTAAAAACCAAGGTAGCCGAACGTAATGCCGAATTTGTGGTTAAAGAAGCTTCTTTCAGCGGTATTAACGGCATTACCATGAAGGGCGTAAGCCTAAGCCCTAACGGCGCGCCCCAACTCCTGAAGATAGAAGAAATCAGTACCAGCCTTAGCCTGGGCCACCTGCTTGTGGGCGACGTACAGCTGGGCACCCTGCACATGAAAAACGGCTATGTGCAAATGGTGCGCGATAGCCTGGGGTGGAATTTCCGTGGGCTTATACGCGATAAAAAAGACAAGGACGAGGAAGTAACTAAAGATACCGATTATGCAGACCGCGCTTACAGCCTGCTAAACAAGGTGCTTAACCTTGTACCTACCGATATGGAGCTGAACAACCTGGAGCTTCGGGTAGACGATAACGGGCACAAGCTGAACCTGAAGCTGGACAATACAAAACTGGCCGACAACCAGCTAAAAAGTACCCTACGCATTACCGAAGATACCATAAGCCAAACCTGGAAAGTAAGCGGTATGGCAGACCCGCGCGGGCACAAATGCGACCTGAAGTTTTTCAATTCAGATACCAGCCGTATTGTGGTACCGTATGTAGCAAGGCGTTTCAACATAAAAAGTGGCTTTGATGCCATTAACCTTAAGGTAGACGAAATAGAAATGAGTGGCGGCGAACTGCACATAGACGGCTATGCTTCCATTAAAAACTTTATGGTAAACAACCGCCGCATAGCCAGTAAAGATGTGGTAATAAATAACGCAAGTTTTGACTACCGCCTGCGCCTGGGCGAGCGCTACATAGAGCTGGATTCGGCAAGTACAGTGCAGCTGAACAAAGTGAAACTACACCCCTACGCTAAATTCAGCACAGAGGAAGACACCATATACCAGTTTAAGGCTAACATACCAAAAATGCAGGCGCAAGACTTTATTACCTCGCTGCCTACCGGTTTATTTACGCACTTTGAAGGCATGGAAGCCATAGGAAGTTTTGGCTACAGGCTAGATTTTCTGTTCAACAAAAACAAGCCAAATGCGCTGGTGTTTGACAGTACCATGGAAAAAGACGGCCTGGAGATTACCAAATACGGTGCAGCCGACCTTGCCAAACTAAACGGTACATTTACCTACCGCGCCATGGAAGACGGCAGGGCGCAGCGTGCCATTGTTGTAGGGCCATCTAACCCTAACTACACACCAATAGGCAGCGTATCACCTTACCTGCGCAAAGCGGTGCTTACCAGCGAAGACCCTTCGTTTTTCCGCCACCGTGGGTTTATTACAGAGGCATTCCGCCAAAGTATTATCCAAAACATAAAAACAAAGAAGTTTAGCCGTGGTGCCAGTACCATAAGCATGCAGCTGATAAAGAACGTATTCCTTACCCGCGAGAAAACCCTTTCGCGTAAAATGGAAGAAATACTACTGGTATACATACTGGAAAACCAGCGCGTAGCCAGCAAAGAGCGTATGCTTGAAGTGTATTTTAATATCATAGAATGGGGGCCTGATATTTATGGTATAGGCGAAGCGTCGCGCTATTATTTTGACAAGCACCCAAGCAGCCTGACCCTGGACGAATGTGTGTACCTGGCCAGCATTATACCAAGCCCTAAAAAGTTTATGTATAAATTTGACAGTACGGGTAACCTGAAAGGCTTTGCGCTAAGGCATGACAATTACATAAAAAATATAATGCTGCGTCGCGGTATCATTTCTACAGAAGATACCATAGCACAAAACGGACATATTAATGTGGTGGGACGTGCCCGAAACAGGCTGCCACTAAGCCGCGAACATATTTTTGTGAACGACTCTATAAACGTAGACCAGTTTTTTGAAAACCTCGGTAAACTGGCGTATTAAGAGTTTAGTTGATGATGCGGTTATTGGGTTAGTCGAAAAAAAAACAGCTGCCACTAATTGCACTAATTTCCACTAATTAATTGGTGTTAATTCGTGTAATTAGTGGCTAAAACAATCAGAAAATGAAATTTGCAAAAGTTATACTTAATAAAGGAAAAGAAAAATCAGTACAGCGTAACCACCCCTGGATATTTAGCGGTGCCGTGTATGGCGTAAGCGAAGAACTTACTGATGGGCAAATGGTAAACGTTACCGATACCCAAGGAAATCATTTGGCTACCGGTTTTTACAGTGATAAAGGCAGCATAGCGGTGCGCGTACTTACTTTTGCTAACGAAACTTTTGACGACAGCTTTTGGGCAAAACGCTTTAAAGCCGCGTGGGAGCTGCGTATGAAGCTTTTTTCAATTGAAGAAACCAATGCATTCCGGCTGATACACGGCGAAGGCGACGGCATACCCGGGCTTATTATAGACTATTACAACGGGCATTTTGTGGTACAGGCACACTCTACCGGTATTTATTTTAAAATGCAGGAAATAGCCGATGCCATAAAAACTACCTTCCCGGAGTATTGCGAAACCGTGTATTGTAAGAGTTCGCAAACATTGCCTAAAACGGGTACGGATTATCATGTATATGGCTCGGCTAACGATACGGTAGCCAAAGAAAACAACATACAATTCCACGTGAACTGGGTGGAAGGCCAAAAGACAGGCTTCTTCCTGGATCAGCGTGATAACCGTAACCTGCTGAAAAAATACTCGGCGGGTAAAAAGGTACTCAATACGTTTTGCTACACGGGCGGATTCTCTATTTACGCCATGAGCGCCGGGGCGGAGTTGGTTACTTCTGTAGACATTTCAGAAAAAGCGGTAAAACTTGCCGACGAAAATATGCAGCTAAACTTTCCGGGCAGCAACCACCAAGCAGTAGCGTCTGACGTGTTTGATTACCTGAAAGCCAATAAAAACCTGTACGACGTTATTGTACTCGATCCTCCTGCTTTCGCTAAAAACATAAAGAGCAAGCACACTGCTACACAGGCTTACAAACGCCTGAACATAGCCGGGCTTAAGACTATAGCGCAGGGCGGTTTCCTGTTTACCTTCAGTTGCTCGCAGGTTATAGACGATGTACTGTTTTACAACACGGTATCGGCAGCGGCTATAGAAGCCGGGCGAAAGGTACGTGTGCTACACAAATTATCTCAGGGGCCGGACCACCCGGTAAATATGTTCCACCCCGAAGGATCTTACCTTAAAGGGTTGGTGCTTTATATAGAGGAGTAGTCTTCAATGAAAATTTGAATAAAATCCCATGATAGTATTCCTATACGTATTACTTTTCGGTTTATCATTATGGGGTGTTTACCTGTTTGTTTTACTGTGCAATATTCTTGGTATAGAAACAGTAAGAAGTAAGAAATTTTCTAATTTTTATCGCATTTATCTTTTTTTGTATTTAGCATCACTTTTACTGATCATTCTTATTACAGGGGCATTATTTGGCGGCGCGTTAGGAGGAAAACCAAACTACCTAATCCAGGTATTCTCATGCACTTATTTTCACCTAAATGCGATACTATTAGTTTTTTACTGGTATATACCACTGCAATACAAATGGACATCAGGAATAATAGGTATTCTTGCTATGCTACTACCAGTACTTTCGGCTACTATATTTACTATAGTTATGTATTATAATTCTGATTTTGAATTTGGTGTAATTACCGTAGTCTGCATTTTAGCATTATCATCAATAAACCTTGGCAGATATAACTATAAACGTTTTATACAAAATTTCAGTTCTTCTCTTTAAGATATTCATTTCTATACTCAGAAACCTCATCAAATCCCAATACCACGCCATCGGGCATTTTTATATAAAGGGTATCATGTTTTGATTTCTTCCATAAAGTATCCCCTACTTCGGCTGCTTTATAGGCTTCCCAACTCACATACACAGACTTTCCTGTACTAAGCCTGAACTTGTAGCTATGATTACCATCGTTCTCCTTTTCAGAAATCCTGCCCGAATAGCTGTCGTTATATTTCTTTTCGTAGAACTGTTTAGCAGTAACCTGTTTCCCGGGTTTATTTTTAAAAAACATATACAAGATAAAGGGTAACATGGTTACAAGTAATATCCATCGTATAGCCTTCGCAGGGTCTGTAAATTCGGGTATCTTAAGCTTCTTCATTACAGTTGGTTTGTACATATAAAGATACTACAAAACAGAAAAACCTACAGATTACAAAAAAAATTATCCCCTCTCCCAACCTTTCCCATAAAATAGTGCTCTATATAAAAAAACATAGCACTATGAAATATTTTAACCAATGGCTGTTTCTGCTTACACTACTTATAACAGCAACCACACAGGCACAAAAACCGGTTTACACCAATGCTAAGGTTTCGGCAGCTACCGTATACTTTAACGCCGCAGAACTCACCCAAAACGCCACCGCTACCCTACCCGCAGGTACCAGCGAAATTGTAGTAAAAAACGTAGCCGAGTACATTTATGAAAACACAGTACAGATAGGCGCTCCGGCACGCGTTACGGTGCTTTCGGTACAGTTCACCCGAAATTACATGGGCGACCAACCCGTAACCCAACCCGAATCGGCTGCGGTAAAAAAACTGCGCGATAGGATCAATACAATCCAGGCAGAACTTGATAAGCTGGTTACCCAGCGCAATAACGACCAAAAAACCTTGGACCTGCTGGATAAAAACCAACAGGTAGCCGGGCAAAATACAGGCCTTAGTGTTACTGATTTGGTAAAACTGGTAGACTATTATCGCGCCAAGCGCAATGAGATTACTGCAAATCAACTTTCGCTGGCACAAAAGGAAAAGAAACTCAACGAGCGTCTTACGGCTATAAACGAAAAGATAACCGATGCTACCACCCCTAAAGATACTGATGCCTATAAAGGCAAGCTGGTGCTTCAGGTAATGTGTGATGTGGCAGGTACGTATTCGTTAGAAATCAACTACCTTACCCAGGGTGCATCGTGGTCGCCTTACTACGACTTGCGTGCCGATACCAGCAGCGGCCCAATTACCATGATGTACAAAGCCCAGATTACCCAAAACACAGGCATTGACTGGAAACAGGCTAAGCTTACGCTAAGCAGTGGCACACCCAACCAAAGCAGCCAGATACCGGTACTTGTTGCATGGCTTTTACGATTCGGCACATCATATACTCCTTACTCAAATGCCAGTCTAATGACAAACATTTACAGGCCACAAGCCGAAACAGAAAAAATGGCAGATGCTGAAGTGGTAGGCTATAGCCTGAAGAAAAAAGACCTGGCGGATCACACCACCGTAAACGACAACCAAATGAATGTTTCGTTTAGCATAGATGCACCGTATGATATATTAAGCAATGGTAAGGTGCACAGTGTACGTATGAAAGAAATAAAACTACCGGCAAGCTACCGCCACTATTCGGTACCTAAGCTGGAACAGGAAGCTTTCCTTATGGCGGAAGTGACCGACTATGGCAAATATAACCTGCTACCGGGTGAAGCGAATATTATTTTTGACGGTATGTACATTGGTAAAACCACCATTAACCCTAACCAAACCGGCGACACGCTTAACCTGAGCATGGGCAGGGATAAAAGGATTACCGTAAAACGTGAAAAAGTAGCCGATAAAAGCGGTACTAAGTTCCTGAGCAGCTACAAGGAGCAGACGTTTACCTACGAAACTACCATTCGGAACAATAAAAAAGAAGCCATTAACCTAATGCTGAAAGACCAGTATCCGGTAAGTACCGACAAGGAAATTGAAATCACCCTGCTAAAAGACGATGGTGCCAAAGCCAACCCTGAAACCGGTGTACTCACTTGGGAACTTAAGCTTAACCCGGGCGAAACCAAAAAAATACGGATAAGCTATAAGGTAAAATATCCTAAGGATAAAATTATAGCCAACTTATAACACCAACCCACCAATTATAATAGTGCCTTTAAAACGGTAAGCCTTCGCCCAAAGCAGGGCGAAGGCTTATTTATATTATGTTAAAGCACAATAGTTTATTACGTTAATATTTGTAGCTTTAACACAGGACAATTAACAAAACCAATGCTATGAAAAAACAAATACTCACCGCGCTGCTGCTGGCAGCGGGTCTTTGCCATGCGCAGGAATTTACCCTCACCCCTTTTGCAACCGGGTTTAACAGGCCGCTTGAAATCGTGCACGCCGGCGACAGCAGGCTGTTTGTGGTAGAACAAACCGGGAAAATAAAAATACTGAATGCCGACGGTTCTACCAATGCTACTCCGTTCCTGGACATTAGCACACTTACTACCAGCACCAGCGAACGTGGGCTGCTGGGTTTGGCATTCTCTCCTGATTACGCTATAAACGGGCGGTTTTACATTAACTATACTAACCTGGAGGGTAACAGCGTTATAGCGCGCTACACACGTAACGCCGAAAATCCTTCGGTTGCCAATACCGAGGGTACCATACTGTTAACCGTTAACCAGCCGTTTAGCAACCACAACGGGGGCTGCCTGCGCTTCGGGCCCGATGGTTACCTGTACATAGCCATGGGCGATGGCGGCAGTGGCGATGACCCTCAGGGCAACGGACAAAACATAAATACGCTTTTGGGTAAAATGCTGCGTATAAACACCGAAATAGATACTGATGGCTACGGCATACCGCAGGATAACCCCTTTGTGGGCGTAGATGATGCCGATGAAATATGGGCTACCGGGCTGCGCAACCCCTGGAAATTTTCGTTTGACCGCACCGCAGGCAATATATGGATTGCCGATGTGGGACAAAACGACCGGGAGGAACTCAATCGTGTGGCAGGAACAGAAGGTGGTATTAACTATGGTTGGCGTTGTTACGAAGGTTCACTACCTCATATTACAGGCGGTTGCGCTTCGGCAGATGCCTTTACCATGCCTTTCGCCGAGTATGGCAGAGCCGATAACGCGTGCTCTGTAACCGGTGGCTACGTGTACCGTGGCGCTATGTACCCTGATTTAGCGGGTAAATATGTTTTTGGCGATTTTTGCAACAACCGCATCGGCACAGTAGATAATGCGGCTAACATCACCTGGAGCAACCCTTTTACAGGTAACTTTGCTACTTTTGGCGAAGATAATTCCGGAGAATTGTATGTGGCAGGCATAAGTAACGGCACCGTATATAAAATTGCCTACGGTACGCCGGCAGGAATTGCAGGTGCTAATTTTGCCGCAGTTAAATTATACCCTAACCCGGCAACGGACAACCTTACTGTAGATACAGCAGGTGCTGCACTGCCAATACAGGCAAAAATCTATGACCTGAGTGGTAAACTACTCCATAGCACTACCATACAACAAAATGGGCAACGTATAGACGTAAGCGCTTTTTCGGCGGGGTTATACCTTACGGAAATTACAAATGGCAGTAATGTGAGCAGGCAAAAAATAATGATTGACTAAATCAACGCAATCTATTTTACAGGAATAAAAATGGCTTCTTCACTATCGTTGGAGCCATTTTTGTATTTATCACCAAGTATTTCAAAGTGAGGGCGGCGGTCTAAAACGTAACCCGACTGCGGTAACCATTCGGTTAGTATATATCTAAATACACCAGCACCGTTTGCAGGATTACCTTTGTATTGAAACACAGCATATTTACCCTCAGGTATTACAAACGTATCCGCATCCTGTGGCACTGCTGCTCCCGGCTGCACCTGTACAGCGGCGCATTTGGTAAAAGCAGTAGTGGGGTTAAAAGAATCGAAAAATCCTTCGGGGTAATACTGTACAGAGAATAAGTCGTTATTAAGAGCCTCAACTTCTTTTCTCCTGGGCATAAACTGCTGCCAAAGCTGTTGCGTGGTATTTTGCGCGAAACTCATATCGCTACTCATCCCAACAAGATGGGTTTCAGGGAAAGTAACAATTTCGGGAGCGGAAAGATTAATAGTATTCATTCTCTATTTTTTTAATGCACTCCTCTTTATCATTACGTATTACCTTTACCTCACGCAGGTTGTGCTGGGTATTAAACTTGTTTTCGTAGATAACTGTCGTTTTCTTTGTAAAACCCTGTTCTTTCAGCGGATTGCCATATTCATCATACAGCCCGTCAAAAACCACAGTGCCGTTTTCAAACACTTTTTTACTGACCGGAATATTGTTTTCAAAGCGACAGATAATCCGCTTTACTTCTTTGCCATTTTTTAGCGTACGCTCATCTATTACATTTCCATCATAATCGTATACAATAACCTTAGTTACCGTAGGTCTTATAAACGGAGGGGTAAGAAACTCTTTTGTTACCATATTGCCCTCACGGCTTTCTTTCACTACTTCAATTACCTCAGCATCCTTACGGGTAACAGCCTCAGAGGTGCGCTGCGGATTGTTATAAGTAACTTCCTTTACCGTAACCCCTTCGGGTGTAGTAGTAATATGGCTGAGCAACTGTCCTTTTTTGTAGGTGTAGGCTTCGTCAATGTCCATTTTACCCTTTACCATACGCCTATAATGCACCAGGTCGCCATTTATATATTCGCTTGTGGCATCGCTTATAAGCGTATCATTGCAAATACGTTGTACACGCGTTACCTTATCTTTATCGTAGGTGTAAAGGGTACGGTTAACTACAACCCTGCCTTTGGTATCGGTTTGCTTGGTAATTTCTTCGGTGGTTTTTCCCTTGGGGTTAAATAAAAACGTTTGCTCCTCGTTTGTGCAAAGATCAATTATATGTTGGCGTTTCAGTTTAGACTGTGCAAAAACGCTGCCCGTTAACAACAAAAAAAGAAGGCTGGTACGTATTGGTTTTTTCATTTTTATTCAAAACTGTTGATTGGTGTAAATGTATATTATTTTATAACTATTTCGGCACAAATACCACACCACAAGTAGTGCTAAATAACCTATTTTTTAACAGAAGTGTTGCAGCGGCTTAAAAAACTGTATTTTTACCAAAACACAATGTATGAAGAACCTGCTTTTGGCTGCATTTTTTACCGTTACCGGATTTACCTATGCACAACAATGCAATGACGCGGCTACTAAGGAAGTACAAAAAAAGCTCAACGAAGAATATGCTAACCCAAAGACTTCACCGCTACCAAAAAAAGACCTTAAGAAATTTAAATCGTTAGATTTCTTTGCCATTAACCTTAAGTACTGTGTTACCGCTACCGTAACACGCACCCCAAACGAAAAACCTTTCTACATGGCCACTACCGACGGGCGTAAATCGCAGTACATTAAATATGGCGAAGCGCACTTTACCATAGATGGAAAACCCTATAAGCTGAATGTATACCAAAGCCTTAGCCTGATGCAAAAAGAGGAATACAAAGACTACCTCTTTCTTCCGTTTACAGACGATACCAATGGCGAAAGCACCTATGCAGGAGGCCGTTACATCGACCTGAAGTTACCCACCGGAAACACCCTGCAAATAGACTTTAACCGCGCGTATAACCCGTACTGCGCCTATAACCACGACTACAGCTGCCCTATACCGCCGCGCGACAATTACCTGGAAACCAAAATAGAAGCCGGCGTAAAAGCCTATAAAAAGTAGCCTTACGGCATAAAGTGCTGCAAGGTACGCCAGTATTTGTCTTTAAAAATATCGAAGGCAAAATCATACGCATACGGAAATTCCTGCTCTATCAGCCACATAATTTTTGAAGGCTTGCGGAATTCTCGGCACGCAAAATAAATGTCGCGTGTACCCCTGCAGGTTTCATGTGCAAGCCACAAGCAGCCATCTGTAGCCTTAAGCCGTTCTATAAGATGGTCTTCAAACGCGTTTAGTATATCGTTAGTACGTTCGTCGGGCATATTACCTGCAGGGTCGTATGTTACAGTTACCCGCAGGAACCACGGGTAGGCTACTTTGCCCTCCCATTCCAGCAAGTGAGTATTTACGGTGGCAATGGAGATTTCACCCTAACCCAAATCGGCCTGCATTACAGAAACGACATCATCAGCAATATCAGGAAACTGCCCTTCGTACTTCTCTACAAACTCTTTTTCGCGCCACACCAGGTAGCTTTTAAGGCGTTCTATATCTATAAGTTCCTCCGTTACATCGTCAGGGGCTTTAAAATCAAGGCTGTCTATGCTGGTAATGCTGTTCAGTTCGCCTAAATAATGCTCCAGGAATATGTATGACCCACGGATAATGTCATCGGCATTGTCTGCCGTGTAATCCTTGTGCACTATAACAATATTAATCTCATCAGGGCAAAGAGGTTCTTCTATTGTGTAAAACCTTAGCGTTTCGCTATTAAACTTATACCAATCCATATACACACGGCAGTTTTCCACATCGTGCGGGGGCTTAAGCGCGGTAAATCGCCATCCTTTCAGGGCCGGAGCAGCAGCCACTAGTTCCTCGGCAAACACTATGTTCTTTACAAAACTGTCGGCGGTAATAATAAGCTCTGCCGTATGCTCATCGTACATACCGCATAAAAACCAATATCCCGGCCTCAGGCTGTCCAGTTTGGGGCCAAGTTGGGTAAAAAATGCTTCCTCCACATTCTCGCCCTTAGCTACGGTTTTGTAAAATGCCTTATGATGCTTTTTAAACCAAGCCCAAAACTCAGCATTGGTTTTTATGGGCGCTTCTTCCTTTTTCCCGAAAATACGGGCAATAAATTTCTTCAAACTTTAGTGTACCGTTATATAAGGTTTTTAACTTCCTCAAAGTTTAGCCCGCCGTAATTACCGCTACTCATAAGCAGCAGGGCGGCGCCGTTAGTATCGTATTTCAGTTCGTACAGGTATTGCTTAAACGCCGCCGGATTAGTGTATATAATCAGGTCTTCGCGGTTAAATGCCATAGCTATCTGCTCGTAGGTAACTTCCTCAAGCTGCTTGATTTTTACCGCATCAGGGCTGTAAAATACCACGGCCACATCGGCTGCATCCAGCGCGCCGCGGTACTCCTTAAGAAACTCCGCGTTAAGGCTGCTGTACGTGTGAAGCTCCAGGCAGGCAATAAGCGTACGGTCAGGGTACTGCTCCTTAACCGCCTTTGTAGTAGCGGCCACCTTGCTTGGCGAATGCGCAAAATCTTTATAAGCAACATTTTTACCATTTTCGGCAATTTTTTCAAGGCGTTTGCTGGCACCTTTAAAGGTAGCTATAGCCTCGTAGAAGTCGGCTTCGTCTACCCCCATGCACTGGCAAATCCATTTGGCGCCGGCAAGGTTGTTCAGGTTATGCGCACCAAACACTTCTATAGGCATAGGGCCTTCGGGTGTGGATAGCAGTGTAACGCCATTTTCAACCGTGTATTCCGGTGTGCTGTACGGAATACGACGAATAGGATTAGTAGCTGCTTCAGATATACGTTTTACCTCAGGGTCGTTTTCGTTGTATACCAAAATACCGCCGTTGGTTATCTTTTGGATAAAGATTTCAAACTGCTCTACATAATTATCAAACGTAGGGAACACGTTTATGTGATCCCACGCTATGCCGCTAATAAGTGCAATATTAGGCTGGTACAGGTGGAATTTCGGCCTGCGGTCCATAGGAGATGAAAGGTACTCATCGCCTTCCAGAACAATAAAATCGTTGTCTGATGTAAGGTGTACCATGGTATCAAAACCTTCCAGCTGCGCGCCCACCATGTAGTCTACCTCTATGTTGTGGTAGTGCATTACATGCAGTATCATGCTGGTAATGGTAGTTTTACCGTGGCTTCCGCCAATAACCACACGGGTTTTGTCTTTACTCTGCTCGTATAAAAACTCGGGGTAACTGTATATTTTAAGGCCCAGCTCCTGCGCTTTAAGCAGCTCAGGGTTATCGGCTTTGGCGTGCATACCCAGAATAATGGCTTCTATATCGGCGGTAATGCGCTCCGGGAACCAACCCAGTTCGGTGGGCAGTAAGCCGGCTTTTTCCAGGCGGGTACGGCTGGGTTCAAAAATGGCATCGTCGCTGCCGGTTACCTGATAGCCTTTGTGGTGCAGGGCAAGTGCCAAATTATGCATGGCAGCGCCCCCTATAGCGATAAAATGTGTACGCATTTTTATGGGAAGTTTCGTATTGTAATATTACGCCCAAATGTAGCGAATAGATTTTAAAAATGTAAATTTGGAGGGAAAGAACCATCCTAAGAAATTTTAACCACACCTAAATTGTGAAACATTATTTTACCCTTGTACTATATGTCTTCTCCCTGAGTTGTTTTTGTCAGCCAAAGCCGACTAACGTAAAAGCTGTAAAAAGATATTTTACCAATCAAAATGATTATGGGGAACGTCAATTATTTACAAACAATGACGACAGTATCTATTATAAATCAGATACTATAAGTTTATACGACTACTATGCACCTAGATGCAAGAAGTTTATAATGTGGAGTTTTGATAAACCAAACACATTTCACTTTTTCGAAGGTCAGCATTTTGAAAATGGCGTTTCGGAAATAAGGGTTGGAAGAGATAATCGTTACAAACTAAAATTCAAAAAAAAGAATAGCCAACTCTATATTGAATTGTGGCACAACAAAAAATCCATTTTAATCTTTCAGGTTGTGGCGATGGGGTACAATGAAAGTGAAAAGCGCAATAAAATGATTTTAGTAAAACAAAAATAATTTTAAGCCTAGAATATGAAATTAATGAAAAAGAAGTTGTAGATCGTTTTCTTTAGAAAAATTACTGTTACCTGTTATAATGCTGAGCACATTATTCGTATCAAATATTAACGAACACCTACAAGGTTAAAAAAACCTTGCAGGTGTGGTGCCCTTAAATCCTGCAAGGTCTTAAAGACCTTGTAGGTATAAAAAGTTCAACTACATATAACCGAGAGATTTTAAAAATGTAAATTTGGAGGGAAAATAACCGACCTAAGAAATTTCATCTTTAATAAAATGCAACAAGCCATACTTTCTAAACTTGACGAAACAGAAAAACAACACAATATAACCGTACTTCACGCTGTGGAGTCAGGTAGCCGGGCCTGGGGCTTTGCATCGCCTGACAGCGATTATGACATCCGCTTTATTTACAAAAAACCGGCAGACGAATACCTTACACTTTGGGAAAAACCAGATGTAATAGAATTTATGACTGCTGAAGACCTTGATGGTTCGGGTTGGGATTTGGCAAAAGCCTTAATACTATTGGCTAAATCTAATGCACCACTTATAGAGTGGCTTTTCCCTCCGGTTACGTACCGTAGCAACGACGCTTTTCTGCTGCAAATGCAGGCGTTTGCCAAAGACTGCTTTTCGCCCATTGCTACATTACACCATTACCTGGGAACCACCAAAAACTTTATGGAATTATGCGAAGCCGAACAGGTAAAACTGAAAAGTTATTTTTATGCCTTACGCTCTGCACTTGCCGGGAAATGGATTATAGACAAAAATAGTATACCCCCTGTAGCTTTTGCAGAATTATTGCCGCTTGCTCCGGTAAATGTACAGGAAAATATTACCGAACTTTTAGAAATAAAGTCCAGACAGGATGAAAGTTACCTACACCCACGTGAGGAGCTGATAACAACCTACCTGCAACAAACCGTACTTTATAACCAGGAACACGCCCAAAAGCTGGGGACAGGAAAGAAAATTAACGCTGAACTCGAAGCATTTTTCAGGGAAGAAATAAAACGCTGATGACCATACAGGATTTAAAAAATAACAACCTTATATTATTTGAAGCCATTGCGGGCAGCAAATCGTTTGGGTTAGAAACACCCGAATCGGACACCGATATCAAAGGCGTTTTTTATATGCCGAAAGCGCTCTTTTACGGTACGGAATACATACCGCAAATTAGCAACGAAACGAATGATGTAGTATATTATGAAATAGGTCGCTACATAGAATTGTTAACCAAAAACAATCCAAATATACTGGAACTGCTTGCCTCCCCTGCCGATTGTATCTTATACAAACACCCGGTTATGGAGCGTGTTTTGATTTCTGATTTTTTGTCAAAACTTTGTAAAGACACGTTTGCAGGATATGCCGCAACCCAAATAAAAAAAAGCACGCGGACTGAAAAAGAAGATTGTAAATCCGCTACCAAAAGAACGGAAATCACCCCTTGATTTTTGCTACATCCTTAAGGGTTATAATACAATAACGTTAAAGAAATGGCTCACCGTAAATAACCTTGCCCAGGAAAACTGCGGGCTGGTAAACATACCACACTCTAAAGATATGTATGCCCTGTTTACTGACAACAATGATTCATTAGGCTATAAAGGCATTATAAAAAGTGAAGATTCAAACGAAGTGTCTTTATCGTCTGTTCCGAATGGAGAAATCGAAAGTGCCTATATGTATTTTAATAAGGATGGGTATTCTAATTATTGCAAGGAATATCGCGAATATTGGGAATGGGTAGAGAAACGTAACAACGACCGTTACAAAACTAATATGGAACATGGTAAGCAATACGACTCCAAAAACATGATGCATACCCTAAGGTTGTTACAGTCGGCATTGCAAATTTTAAGTGAGGGTTCGTTAAACATACGTGTTTCAAACCGGAATGAACTTCTTTCTATTAAAGCAGGCGAACTGCAATACGATGAATTGCTTGAACGGGCTGAAAAACTTCTCGAAACCATTGCACTCGCAGCAAAACCTACGACACTACAGGAGAAACCCGATGTAAAACACGCGGAAAAATTGTTAGTGGAAATCAGGATGGAACTTTATACGTAGAGAGCATCTATACCACCACAAAACAAACACCTACAAGGTTAAAAAAACCTTACATGTATTAAAATATACTATTAACCCCACAAAAACACCTCCCCTCTAATGGCGGGTTTTAAGGACTTTGATAGACGACTAACTATAAGTAACCGCAAAAGCAGG
>JAAXJD010000176.1 GCA_012270005.1 Flavobacterium sp.
AAGTAGCGGAGAAAATATTGCGTGTTGCTGTAATTGCCTGTTCGCTGTATGGTAATCCGTATCTCTACGGTCTGCCCACTGGCAATATCTTTGGGTACAGGCATTACTTTGACCTCAAAAGGGAAATCGTTCTGTATTTCGAGTTCATCGTCTTTGCTACAAGATACCAACGTAACCGAAGCCGTGAGGATTGCCAAGAGTATATATATTGAGCTTAATCCTATCCTGAATTTATTGAATATTGCTATCATCATTTTACATTTTAAAAATTAAACCTTAATCCCACGCCTGCGGACGGTCGGAATTGTTCCAAGTCTGTACCCCACAAAACCTTTGTACGCCCTTGCAGGACTAACACAAAACGGTCGGACAGGTACGTTTCAAATGTGAGCCGTCCGCCTGCTCCGTAAACAAAATTGTCTTCGCTCAGTATCTTCGCTCCGTCATACAACATTGCTTCGCCACGGTTGATGCTTTCGTAACCGACTACGCCTGTTATTCCAAAGTTCAGCGTGATGTTCTTACGAACATCGCCCAACAGGAAGAAACTGTAACCGCCCTCTGCGGTATAAGTTTCCTGCGGTATGCGGAGGTCTTTATAATCGTGGTATTGGTGTGTATATTCCAACGCCCAAAGCTGGTAGTTACCATTTTTGCCGTTTACGGTCATTGCTACATTGATGTAATAATCGTTACCGATTTTATCATCGGACAGCACACCCGTACTCACTTCCAATCCTTTCTGTTTAGGTAACATTCTTTGTGCCTGTGTGACCGTGATGGCCATAAAGATGAGCATCACGGTATAGATATACTTTTTCATATTATTTACTTTAAAAGGTTATTAAAATTTCAGGTGCATATCGTTAATCAAACGAGCTTTGATTAAGTCGGAATTTTCTATCTGGAGTGTCTGATGCCTGCCACCGTTTTTCTCGAAAATCTCAATAAGTAGTACCTTGTCATCGGCAATGGTAAATTGGTCTAACAGGAACACGTTTTGCTCGGTCGTTTTTCCGCCAATCTCATCCAATGGTTTGTAAGTCCTAAGCGGTATCATCGGGCGTTCCTGCACTACGGTACGTTTGGCTACCTTTTTATCCACCACTTTGAAATTCACAAAATCAATCTGAAACGGCACATTGGTACGGTTTCTCAATTCCGTATGGAAATAGTATTTGCCGTTGTGTATGTAGATACCTTTGAGGATAAACTGAATACCGAAACTCTTAGCCCCGATATGCTTTACAATACGTTTGTCCTTTTTGTAAATGGTTTCCAAAAGCAAGCCTGCCAATGATGGCGAATTGTTGCCCAATTCTTCAAAAAGCACATCGTTTCCGTTGGCTTTATCAACCGCCTTTTGCATTGTCAAGAGGTCATAGCTCAACGCTTCGGGATAGGGACTGTAATACACATTGAAACTGTAAAAACGCCCGTCATTTGTGATAACTGAAAAATTGGTTTCCGCTTCAAATTCCCTTACCGATGCTTTTACACGCAATACATTTTCCGCATCTTCCGCTTTTCCAGCAATCAGGTATTCGCTTCCCAAATCCACATAACGGATGGCGGTCGGAAAAATAAGATGTGAAGTTTTATCGTAGGTAACTTCCATTCTATACGGTTCTATCTTGCCTAATGCAAGCGGAGTTTTTGCACTATCCTGTGCGTAAGATTGTACGGCAAAGCCGAGTATCAGGGCAAATGCCCAAAAGGTTTTTAAATGATTTTTCATTGTTTTATTTATTTGAGTTCAACATTATTTTTTAGATACAAGGAAGACCTGATAGCCTGCTTTGAGTGTAACTTTTGGCGTTCTTACTTTCTTGGCGAAATAGCCCGAAATACCCTGTACCACGCCACGGCTTAAGTCTGCGGCAACCTGTTGTCCGGCATTCTGCGTAAGCATTACGCTTGTTCCTCCTGTCTGGCTCATATTGCCCGCCATTTCGGTAAGGGCGTTCATTTCGGGCGAATACGGAACGTACAAGCCTTGCTGTCCGTCCAAATCGTAAATAGTAATATCAACCGGAATGATGTTGCCCTCTAATTCTACGGAGGTAATCTTTAGCTGCAATCGACCTCCCTGAAATTTGGCATTAGCTGTTACAATCGTTCCTTTCGGAATGGTACGTTGAGGCGTTTGGGCTGGCTCTAACAATCGCAATCGTACCCCTGTTTCGCCAATAACCGTTTGCGCATCGTGTACACAGGCTTTGATACTGTTTTTCGGTTGTGCCGTTTGCTCAATAGAACCTGCGGTATAAAAGCCCCGGTTTCTTGTTTCGCTCCAATCGGCTAAAAAGGCACTGTCCGTAGGCTCACGATACAAAGCGGAAACGGTGTTCTTTCTTGTAGGTGTGAATGCCACAAAATGCTCCTTTTGAGTTGAACCTGCGGTAGCCGTACCTGCATCCTTAGCAGGTGGGGCTTCTGTCGAATTTGTACCTGTTGGCAGATACTTTGCCGCCATCTGGTAGGATTTCTCCATTATGGCAAGCTGGTCATCAACGGTTACAGATTTAGGTACATCTTTCTCGGCTAATTGTTCTTTTAGTTCGTCCAATTGCCTGCGGAGTTCTGTTGTTTCAGAGTTGTTATCCTGATAAAATGAACCCAATGTGCTTTGTGCATTGCGGTAACTGCTCAATGCAGGATTGCCGTTTCTTCCCGAACCTCTGCCAACGCCATAGCTGCTGTTTTCGTCTTCTTCGGGAAATTCATCATTAGGCTCTTTTTTGTCTTCAGTATTCCAATAGTCAGAAAGCGTGGTAAGTGCATTGCGTTTTTCTTGCTCTTTGCGTTCCAGCATTTCCAACTCGTAAGCCTTGCCTTTGTCGGCAGGCATTCCTGCTCCGGTAGCCTCCGGTACTGCATCGTTCAGCCCGATGTTCTCAATTTCCTTTTTGTCTGCGGATGGTTTAAATATGAGGTACATACAACCTACGAAGACAATTCCCATTAAGCCAAATATGAGTGGCTTTTTGAGCTTTTCGGCTTTGTTCTGTGTACCGTCTTGCAGTACATCAGTGGTTGCTGCCTGGTTCCCTTCCGTTACCCGAACAACCGACTTTTTGTTCTCATTTTCTTTCATAAATCTTGTTTTTTAGAATTGTTGATAATGTGTCCTGCAATCTTGCAGGACTTTCACTTTTTTTGAGGACAGGGTTTTCGATATGCTCAATGACCATATCGTTACCCGACT
>JAAXJD010000115.1 GCA_012270005.1 Flavobacterium sp.
CACTAATATTATGCTTACGCCAATAAATAATTTATTGTTTTTTTTTCCGGAAAGCACCGAAGCAAAAAAGCTAAATGGGAAAAACAGTAGTAAATTCCCGGTAATCTCTTTTATAATAAACCACTTTTCGTTGTTATACAGCAACGAAAAATTTTTTATGTAATTAATCTTTTCCTCAAAAGGAACAAAGTTTATGTTAACTTTTAAAAAAAGCTTTCCATATCTCTCTGTTGTAAACAATGTTAAAAAAAACACTGTAAAGTAGTAACAAACAGCCACTACTTTACCCGTGTACTTTATTAATCTGCTATCCACCAAACTAATTAACTGGATTAGCAGCTATATATTTTTCCCACGTCCAGGCAGATTTCATCATTTCCTCTATTCCTAATGCTGCAGACCAGCCCAGTAGATTAGAGGATTTAGTAACATCTCCCCAAACCTTCTCTACATCTCCGGGTCTACGGGCACCAATGGTATAGTTAAGCGTTTCGCCGGTAGATGATTCAAAGGCATTAATAACTTCCAGTACCGAAGTACCTTTACCTGTACCAAGATTAAATACCTCATAGTTATCTTCGGCAGCAGCACTTTCAAGCCTTTTTATAGCACTTACGTGTGCCTTGGCTAAATCTACCACATGAATGTAATCGCGAACCGCGCTACCATCAGGGGTATTATAGTCGTTACCGTACACAGTTATAGGGCCACGTTTACCAATTGCAGACTGCGTTATAAAAGGCACAAGGCAGTTTGGCACACCTATAGGTAGCTCCCCTATAAGGCCTGTTTCATGCGCTCCTACCGGATTAAAGTATCTTAATGAAATTACGCTAAGATCTTTATTTATATTACAGTAGTCGGTTAAAATCTCTTCGCATATCTGCTTTGTATTTCCGTAAGGCGACTCTGCTTTTTGTATAGGTGCATCTTCAGTAACAGGAAGTACTTCAGGCTGGCCATATACGGTGCAAGACGATGAGAACACAAAGTTCATTTTCCTGTTTAAACTCTCCAGTATATTAATTAGGGAGTACAAATTGTTTTTATAATACTTAAGCGGCAATTGTACTGACTCACCTACAGCTTTGTATGCCGCGAAGTGAATTATCCCGGTAATATCTGCATGCCTGCTAAGAAAATCCTGAACCTTAGCCTCATCGCAAAGGTCAAAAAATTCGTGCTCAGGCTTTTTACCGGTTATTTTTTCAATCTGGTTTAGTATTGCAGCTTCAGAATTAGATAAATTATCTACAATTACAACTTCGTACCCTGCATTAAATAACTCTACAACAGTATGAGAACCTATGTAGCCTGTGCCACCTGTTACTAAAATCTTTGCCATGCTAATAACTATTATTTACTAAGTACTTTATCAAAATATTCAATGGTTTTTGTAAGCCCTTCCCTAAGCTGTACCTTTGGTTCCCAATCCAACTCTTTCTTAGCAAGAGAAATATCCGGCTGCCTTTGTTTAGGATCGTCCTGAGGAAGTGGCATAAATGTAAGTTTTGATTTAGAACCTACAAGATCTAAAACATTCTCGGCAAGTTCGAGCATAGTAAACTCGTTAGGGTTACCTATGTTTACAGGTCCGGTGAAACCTTTAGGGGTATTCATTAACCTGATAAAACCTTCTACAAGATCATCTACATACTGGAAAGAACGGGTTTGATTACCGTCGCCAAAAATAGTGATGTCTTCACCTTTTAATGCCTGAACAATAAAGTTAGACACTACGCGCCCGTCTTCAGGGTTCATTTTTGGCCCGTAGGTATTAAATATCCTCACAATTTTTATATCTACCTGGTTTTGGTTATGATAGTCCATAAATAAGGTTTCTGCACAACGCTTACCTTCGTCATAACAAGAGCGTATACCTATAGGGTTTACGTTACCCCAGTAACTTTCAGGTTGCGGGTGCACGTGCGGATCACCGTAAACTTCGCTGGTACTCGCCTGGAATACTTTTGCATTAACCCTTTTTGCAAGTCCTAAAACGTTAATAGCCCCCATTACAGAAGTTTTTATCGTTTTTATAGGATTATACTGGTAGTGCACAGGGCTTGCCGGACAGGCAAGATTATATATTTCGTCTACTTCGGCAAAGTATGGTTCTGTAACATCATGGCGAACTACCTCAAAATAAGGATTATCCATAAGGTGAACAATGTTTGACTTGCTGCCTGTAAAGTAATTATCAAGACATATTACTTCATTACCTTCATTTAGAAGTCTTTCGCTTAGTTGCGAACCAATGAAACAGGCACCTCCGGTTATAAGTATCCTTTTTTTCATAATTCCTGTTTTCTAGTTACTTAAAATTATTTGGTAATATTTTCACGTAAGGCTTACCCCTTACCTTTCTTTAACTCTCTTATTTTTATTTGTATTAAAAACTCATAATACGCCATGTTGGCACAAATAATAAACCCGGGGGCGCCTTCCAAAAAACCAAATTTAAGAATGTAAGAATATACAAACCTCATCAGTGGCCAACCCGGCATACCACTTACCCATGATTTTAATGCTGGGTTTCTAACGCTGGTATTAGACGAAAATATATTTTTAAAAGGCGGCTTTTTGTTAAGCCTGTCCCTTGCCTCATCACTAGAATATTTGTTGTGCCTTGCAATCCATTGTGTCCAGCCTTTAGAAAAGCTGTAGTGCAGGTAAGGCTCTTTTAAATATTCGATTTTACCCTGCACTTCACCCTCTTTTTGTCCGTGACCAAAGTCGGTAAAGTTAGCGCGTCCCTTTCTCAACAAACGAAATTGCCACTTAGGGAAACTGTCACAACGCTTAAGCCAGGTATCTTCCAGCATCATTTTCCAACAGCAATACTTCGATGCCACATCCTCAGGAGAATCAGTAACTTCATTTTTAACGGCATTTATAAACTCCGGAGTACAAACTTCATCTGCATCTAGAAACAAAATCCAATCGTGTTTTACCTCAATATTATCAAGGGCATAATTTCTTTGTTTACCAAAGCTTTCAAACGGATTGTAGCTAATTTTAAGACCATAGCTTTCTGCTATTTCTATTGTTTTATCCTCACTGCCAGAATCCAGTAGATGTACATCATCTGTCCATGAAAGTGCAGCCAGGCACATAGGTAAATCCTGTTCCTCATTTTTAGTAAGGATAATTACCGACACAGGCACATGAACTTGAAAGCCGTTGTTTGCCATTATTTTAAACTTATTAATAATTTATACCCTTTACAGTCCTTTATGTTTACGCTTTGGAAAAGCTTTTATAAAAACGCCTATCACTAAAAATCTGCACGTAGTAAACAGTTTCTCTCAGTATAGTTTTAGTCTCTAAATTCGCGGTTTGTAAGCGGTTTACACGGAAAGCCCGCACAAACCATCCAATCAGGCATGTCTTTAGTAACCACAGACCGCGCACCTATGACCGTTCCTTCTCCTATAATTACACCGGGATGTATAAATACCTGTGCTGCCACCCAGGCATTTTCTTTAATAACAATAGGCTTAGTATAAAGAGGAAATCCTTTTAATGTATAATCATGTGTACCGGTACATATATAACTGCCCTGAGATATTACAGCTCTTTTACCTACAGTTATTCTTCCCTGAGAATATAATTCAACTCCATTAGCAATTCCGCATTCATCATGCAATTCAAGGTTCCAGGGAGCCCATATTGTCACACGTGGATATACGTGTACACCCTTACCTACCTTAGCCCCAAAACATCGTAAAACTAAAGCGCGCCAAGCATGTAATGGCTTCGGCGAGTATTTAAAAAACACCAAATATACCACTGACCAAACTACCCTCATAATTCTGTTAGAAAAAGAGAATGATGCGCCTTTAAAAGTATCTTCGTTTACTTTAGCCATTTATATTGTTTTCAAAAATTGTTTTAAATCTAAGTGCCGCGTTTTTAACCGAAAAAAAAGATGTATAAACTTCATAAGCCTTTTCTCCTTTTTGGTGCTTTTCTTCATTTGTAAGAGACAGCCACTTTACCAGCGCACTCTTTACTCCATCAAAATCGTCATTTACTACGATTCCTCCATCTCCATTCTTAATTTCCTGCCAAATGTTAACTTTATCAGTTATTAAAACGGCTTTGCTACACGCCATGGCTTCAACTATAGCAATGCCAAAATTTTCCTGATGACTGGGCAGTACAAATGCTTCGCTGTTGTAAAATGCCCCCCATTTCGCCTCATTCTTCAGCATACCCGGAAAGTGAATTTTCTTACTTCTGAAAGCTAAATCCTGTAGCTGTTTGCCATATTCTGTATCTAAACCAGGACCTGCTATTACAAGATCTGGTATATTGTTCTTGTCTTCTAACTCTAAATATGCTTTTATAAGCAAATCTACGCCCTTTTTTTGATGGATTCGGCTCAAGAAAACCATATATGGGGCACCCTGCTTTAAATCAGGACATGTTTTGTAAAAGGCTTCATCCATTACCTGACTATTGTACGCAGGTGGAGGCTGAATACCGTAACCGATATTCAATTCACTCTGCGGCTTATAGGGCGAAAAAGGCTCCCTTGCCAATTCCAGCTCCTGCTGGCAAGTAAACAATACTCCATTACACCCATTAACAACTTTTCCTTCAAAAAGCGCATAAAAAATAGTGTTCCGTAGCGCTTTTATACGTCGCTCAGGTGCCTTCTGAAAGTATGGATCCAGCATACCGTGAGGCATAACATACAGTTTAGGATAGCTGCTGTTTGTTTTTTTATACTTCTTCCATGCCTTGTAAGTACCGTAACTGTTATACTGCCACAAACCATGAATTACAACCACATCAAACCTGTGAAAGTTATTTTTTAGCCAACTGCTTAGTTTTCCGTTGTACGAGTACGGCCCCTTACCATTACCCAGTGCATGGATGGTAAATGCAGACGATGACAAATAAGATGAATCAGGATCATCAAAACAAACCACCTCATTGTATACCCCTATCTCCTGAAGTGCCGGAACCATATTACGAATACCCTGAGATGGACCGCCATGCTCCGGATTCATAGTTGTTATTACGCGTAGTATCCTCATCATTTATCTCTTAATCAACAAAACCTGTTTCGCGCGAAAAATACTTCGCATCTTTCGGAATATCTGTAATAGGTTTGGCAGGATTACCACCATACAACTTCCACTCTTCTGTATATTGCTTGTTAAGCATAGCCTTCGCGCCCAATACAGAATATGAAGGTAGTGAAGCACCTCCTAAAACAACCACATTTGTTCCCACAAAACAGTAATCCCCTATAGTAATTTGTTTACTGTCTTGCCTGTTATCATATACGTTTATAGAATGGGTAAGCAATTGTGAATTATATCCTGCTATGGTTACAAAATTACCAATTATAATAGGGCTTGTACAATCTATATGATGGCCTTTAGTTATAGCACTGTGGTTACCTACTTTTAATATAGAGACTCTATCTGGCTGATGTTTAAAATGGCGTGATGTAGTACCTGTGGCAAAACCTGTAATCCAGTTACCCCTGCCTATAGATACATATTCGCCAATTATTACTTCATCCAGATGGACGGCAGTGTTAAAATGTCCTATTTTACTGTTCTTACCTATTTTTAACTTTTTTGGATAGAAAAAAGACAACCCTATTCGAGCAGTAGGATGAATTTCATACCCATACAAACGCTGCAGCAATATCCTTTTTAAAGACATTGGTAATATACAGATAAATATTTTAACAATTTTACCCATATTAATTGTTTATAAAGTTAACATATCTATCCATCATAATGTCGGCATTGTATTGCTCTGTATTTTTTAAGGCTTTAGTTATTAATGCCACCCTTTCAACCTCAGTATACGTAGCTACAGCAAGTAATTTAGCCGCAAAATCGTTAGCATCATAAGGATCTGCATATAATGCACCCTCTCCTCCTACTTCCGGCATAGGCTGTAGATTACTGGCCAAAACAGGTACACCACATGCCTGCGCCTCTATAACAGGCCAGCCAAAGCCTTCTGAATAAGAAGGAAAAACAAAAGCCTGAGCTCCATTTATTAAAGCTTCAAGATACTGGTGATCCGGCTTTTTAATTTCCACTACACGGTCTGTAAGGTTAAGCTGTGCCGCCAATGCCAGCAACTCAGCATTCATAACATGACCTGTAAAACAAATATATCCGTCCCACTTATCCTCAAGTTGGGCTACCATATTAAGAAGCATCTTTCGATTTTTCCGTTGGAGATTACTACCTACATGTATAATATAGGGTTTCTCCAGTAACTTTTGTCCGCCATTGTCAATGATACGGCTTTTATATTCGTTCTCAGGCAAAACATTAAAACCCGCATTAAAACCGTTATGTATTACAATCCACCCCGGTTGAGATAAACCCTTATTTAACTCGGTAAGCTGCCTGTGTGTAAAGTGAGATACTGAAGCTATTTTCTTAGATTTAACTAAGTTGTTCAAAATCCATGACTGCAATATTTTACCAGTAGATGATGCAGGGCAATACGCATCTGCATGACCAAAAGCGCCCCTTATAGCTAATACATCATGACAGGTAATGCTAGTGTCTTTTAAAGGCAAATGTGCCAGGTAGGGCGAATTAGAATGGTCGCAAATGTGATATTTCACATTTTTTCTTCCAATAGACCGCAATCGCAACACTAGCGGAAAAATTATCCATTTATCAACGTATCCCAACCATTTTCCTACTCCAGACAATGTTGATGTAAAGAAGCGCCCAAAAAAAAGTGTTGGATACCATAACTTTACATCTATCCCGCGTTGTAGAAACCCTGACTCCAGCATTTTAGCAAAGAGCTGCATACTTTCTTGCCCATCTGGCTTGTAATTACATATTAATATTACTTTGTTTCAACTCATTTATTTATCGCCCAAAAAAATTATATTTTATAATTTTTGCTTTATTGTATTATGTCACCCTTATCTATAGTGCGCCCCTTTGCAGCTGCAAAAATCAATCCTGCAGATAAAACTCCAAATCCAAGTGAGGTGGGCTGTGCCCACTGTCCTTGTAACATTTGTATCCAAGCAAAACTTAGAATCATCCATGGTAAAAAATTCTTATATCTTGAACTATCCCAAGCTATCCTAAACATTTTCATAACAACTCCAAATCGAACAAGTATAATCAAAAGCCCTAATAGAAAACCCATTTCACCTACCAGCCTACCCCATTCACCTTCGGAAATAAGGAAACCCAATTTAGAATCGTTGCCTACCATTAAGCGTGCCCCTGCATTGGTTCCCATACCTATACCCATTCCAAAAAATGAGGCGTTTTCATTTACTACAGCGCTGTACATACCTCCAAGAAACCTATCTACAAAAACTCCTTCAAGTCCTCCTTCAGACTCATTTGCAGTCTCAAATCGCTCAGTAAAAGCACCTGTGGCCGTTTTAAACACATCAGATTTGTTTAGTAATGGAGATAATACCAAAGTTAAAATACCCAGAATAGCTAACGTACGCAATAATTTTCCTATTTGTTTTGACGAAATAACAAACATGAAAGCTATTGATAATATAACTTCAAACAGAACAGTACGGCTTATACTAAGAGGAACAGCAAAACACAATGCTATTGTAGAGGAAATTAATAAGTACTTAGGTATGCTTTTTAAATCCGCCCAAAAATAACATACATAAGCCGCCACAAAACCATAAAACAAAGAAAGCCCATTAGTAAATGAAAAAGTACCCGGAACCCGAAAAAAATCAACAGTGCCAGAAAAGCCACTACCTGTTTCATCTCCCCCAACACCGCGGTTAACCCAAGCTGACTGTGGACTAAAAAACTGTATGGCTACAAGCAGTGTCATAAATATGTTAATCCATAAAAGTACGCGTCCAAGCTTTAAGACATCCTCATGATCATAAACTCTGCCAATAATAAAAACTAATGGAAAGTGAAGCAGTAGTATCCGAAGTCCATAAACTGCAACAATTATATTACCATGCCCTAAAAGCATTGTAGTTATAAAGGACAAAATATTTACTAAAACAATTATCAACACAAACCCGTTTGGCTTCCATATCTTATATCTGCTTGCCGTAAAAATAATCCATATAGCGAACGGATCTCTTACTATAAGTAAAGGCGCAGCAAGCTGGGGCAAAACCCACTTGCGTAGTGCTCCTTCAAAAATCAAGAGAAGAAAGTAGCACCAAATCCCCTTTTTTAAAGAGTTAATTATCCGATCGTTGGCTACGGCCATAGTGTTCTTAAGTAATCACCTTATTAATAATCCCACACATGTCATTTCCAGAAATAGCGCTGGGGTTTTTACGTGCTGTCTCGGCACCTGCTTTACCAATGTCTGCAATTTTATGTTTATTGGCAATAATATATTTAAGTTTATTTATAAGACTTTGTGTGTTACCAGCCTCCACAAGCCATCCGTTTTTGTCGTCCTCAATAAAATCTGCGCCACAGGTTCTGTCTGTAGTAATTACTGCAGTACCTTGAGACATCGCTTCAGATATCACTAAACCATAACCTTCAAACAAAGAAGGAAAAACAAACACATCATGTTCCCGCATTAAACTTAGTACTTCGTTGTAAGGAACAGCTTCAATCCATCGATTTTTTTCAAGTCCATCATTCAATGGTTTACAAATCTCCGATGCTTTTCTACCAACTACTGTTAAGGTAACTTCATCTTTTAATGCTTCAACTGCTTCAAATACATTTGCAATGCCTTTTCGCTGAGACAATCCTCCGATAAAAAGAAGTCTTATCTTCCTGCCTTCAGCACTTTGGTACTGCCTGTTCTCATAAACTTTTGGGAAACCATACGGAACCACATGTACGGGAGGTAAATTTCCCGGAAACATTTGTAGCGTTTTTTTTGTAAAAGTACTTGCTACAAAAATATGGTCTGCCAGTTTTAACTCATTGTCTTTACGCTCGAGCTTTATTTGAGAATCTTTAAATCCGGTAAGCGTATCTTCCCACTCGGGCCTGTTAACACGCTCTGACTCTAAATAAAAACGCATCGCCCGCCAATATCCTATGGGTAAATCATACAAACAAATTACACCGTTTTTCTTTGCTGCCTCAAAACTATACAATGCGCCATCTTCGTAAGCGTATATTGCATCCTGCCCCTTCAAACTACGTGCTACAGCCTTATCTAAGTCGTGATATACAGCATCTACACTCTCCTATCCTGTTTCGGGCACAACTAAATTTGTAACACCAACTTGTCATGCAACTACCCTTATTAGTGCTGTTACGGGCCGCACACGGGTAAAACCTTTAACCTCAGGAGAAAAAGACCGTTTTGTAAATTCTTTAAGGGGTGTCTTTTCTAAAAAATAATACATAGCTGTACCATTAAATACCGCTACACAGGTATAGAAAAAAGATAACATACCCCTTAATGCCAACTCATCTATTAAATAGCGTACATTAGCATTGCCTGTAGGGTGAGAAACAACTATTTTTTTATTATTCATATAATATATATAAAAACACTCCCGTTACCGTAAACTAGATTTACTTTAGCCATGCCATATTAGCTGCTAAAAACTCGCACGGATTATACCTTAAGTCTTCGGTTCTTTTTTTGTTTATAACCTTTGCAGGATTTCCCGCTACTATTTCATAATCGCCTACGCTACGGCTTACTACGGCACCTGCGCCAACTACGGCACCCTTGCCTATGGTAACCCCAGGTAATATTATTGCGTTAGTAGCAATCCATGCATAATCACATATTGTAATAGGCGATTTTTTATGTCTCCATAACGGATCTTGCAAGTCGTGAGATGCAGATAATAAAATGGCACCGTCGTTTATACACACATAGTTACCTATAGTAATACTTTCATGTAGAGCTACCTCTACCTTACCCAAAAAAGAAAATTCACCTATAGTAAGATTCTTCTTATTGCCTTCAATTTTTACATCCCCAATCTCTGCTGTGTCGGCTACAGTGGCACCTTTTTTAACGAGTAAATTTCTAACACGGTTTCTGTAAACAAGTGTCTTAAAGGTAAGTAAACGCTTGGCCCAGCTGGCAAAGAAAGCCTTAGAACCAAATGCAAACTTAGACCTGTTTTTCCATAAATATGAAATAGTAGCCATGTTTTATAGTTTTAGATCATTTAAAAAAACATTAGTGGTTACTTCTACACCATTGTAAGGCTGCTGAGCCTGCTGTAAAAACATATTGTAATTTAGCGAGCGGTGCCACTTTACAACTTTTAAGTCACTTATTTCCCTCGCGGGTTTCTCGATAGGAACCCATTCGCGCGCCACCACGGCAACCGGCAGTCCATGTTCTAGCATTGCCGCTACAGACCCACTTTTTTCGGACAAAAGATAGGGTGTGGTGCCAATCCCAAAAGTGCATTGGGTTAAAAGCTCAGATATATAAGTTTCGGCCTGAATTCCATGTTCAGTATACGGAATTTCAGCATCTTTAAGTTCACTATACCAAGCCTTTGTATAAACACCATTATTACCTACAAAATGAAAATGAATATTTTTCTCCTCATCAAAGGCAGCATCTTTAAGCCAATTAAGAAAAGACTTTATTTCACCTCCATGGTGTATACCCCCGAAGATTAATGGAGACAAATCTTTAAATTTCGGCCCCATAATTCCTAACGGTATATTACCAAACAGAGCTAATATTTTTACAGAATGACCCAGAATTGAAAGTTGTTCCTTATATACTTGGCTATGGGTGTGTATTACATTTGGCTTTAGCTGCTTTAACATCGATTTAATAAGCTGCTTTTGTAATTTGCCCCAAAGTTTTAACTTTAGAGGAGATTGCAAATCCATACCCACCCATAACTCGTGAAACATAATATGGAGTTTTATATCCTTTGCGATTTTTTTTATATGGGGTGTTAAATCCCTTGAGAGCCCTCTTTTGTCAAAAGAAAAAGGCACGAACTGGAGGCTTACCCAATCAGGAGAAAAAGCATCTACAAAGTTAGACGCAGCCGACAACTTTCCAGACGCAGAAAAGTTAACTGGAAAACGAAGTACCGAAATACTATAGTCATTTGCCGATTGAACTACAGTTTCTGGTGCAGAAACAAACTTATCATTATATGCCACTATTGCAGCCTGATGCCCCATCTTTAGAAGACTTAGAGCCAGTAGCCTTACGTAGTCTCCTACGCCGTCTTTGCCTGGTTGTGCAGAACCGCATATAAATACAATTTTCATTTGTTTATAATTATAGGAAGGAAACCTACCTGTTCATATCCTTAAGCCTTTTTCTAAAAATATTTTTATCCAGATTGTACGCGCGAATAACTGTAGATGCGCCGCTAAAACCGTAAGAAAACCCGGCTTTTAATAATTTATATAAAAACCTCAGGTCGTTTCTAAATGTGTACTTATTATGTAACAGCTCCGGATGTTTTTTATAGAAATAATCCTCAGACTTACCTCTTTTTTCGGTCATTTGAATCAGTTTGTCCTGAAAACGCCAAGGATGTATTACAGAAGCATCTTTAACAAACACAAATTTTTTATTTATTTTTTGCACACGCACCCTTAAATCTACATCCTCCATAGCTGCAAACGGAAAATTTTCATCAAATCCCCCAAGGCTTTTAAACACATTCTTAGAAAGCATTATGTTGCATGACCACATATATCCACCGGTAAGATTTAGGGGAGATTCCTCCAACAGGTGCTTTTTAGGTCTATCAGCATCTATTAACCCTTCAAAAACCTCAATGCCAGGATTTTGTCCTATAGCATCTAAGTAAGACTTTACAATTTTATCGCTGGGGATACAATCATCATCTATAAACATAATCCACTCCCCAGACGCAAAACCGGCACCATTATTACGATTAGATGCCGGCCCTTTCCTGGGCCCTTTTACGTAACGTATATCAGGATATTTCTCTTCAAGTAATAAGCGTGTCTTATCATCTGAACTGTCATCGGTAATAATAACTTCATAAGCATCTTTATTTAGCTGCTGAACACTGTAAGAAAACTTGTCAATACAGTCAGACAACATATCTGCTCTGTTACACGTAGGTATTACTATAGATATCATATATTATACATTAATTTTTTTAAGGAATTTGGCAGGATTGCCAACCCATATTTCGTTTTCAGGAATGTCTTTTGTTACTACACTACCCGAACCTATTATACTATTGTTGCCCACCGTAACACCTGGTAAAATACATGCATTCATACCTATCCAGACGTTGTCACCTATTACAACCGGTTTACTGTATTTAAAATCTTCAGAAGTGTTACCAATACGGTTATCACATTCTACAATATGATTGTATGAAGAAATGCCACAATTACTGGAAATGAGGCAGTTTTTACCTATTGTAACCCCAAATGTAGCATAAATAGTAGTGTATGGCGCTATACTGGTGTTGTCTCCTATAGACAAACCCGACGGAACAAAAACGTGAACCGTAGGCTCTAACTTTATATTTTTACCACAATGCTTTAAACGCGACTTCATAAGCCACATTTTATAGTTTGTAAGGCCACGTTCAAACCTCCAGAGTAATCTGTAGAAAATCCCCATTATTTTCTCTTTTTAAATATTGAGTAAAGTAAAAAAAATGTATTTACAACAAATTGTATAAGCGAATTAGCAATACCAAAATAAATAGCACCTTGCAAGTTGTCTACCTTAATAAAGTAAGCACACACTGCTAATGAAACAGCATTAAATGATATTGACAACACCGGATTCATTAACCAGCCACGACTAGAGAACAAACTATAAGTAAAGTTTGCCATAAAAGCTACTGCTGCTCCTATAAAGTAGGCTACAAGTTCATAATCAAGACCTTCATATTCTTTACCAAAAGCAGAGAGTACTAATCCAGATGTAAACCAAAGTACCAGCAGCATAACTAACAGCCCACCCACAGCTAACGCTGACGAATGAATATACTTTTTTAATATAACAGAACTGTCGTCTGGCAGCCTGGCGAAGCGGGGTATTACCAGCATGCCCAAAACCATTGTAAAACTGGTAGTAACCAAGGATATTTTACTTAACGCACCTATTTGTGCAATTGACGAACTGTTACCCATTAATGAGAGTAGCCAAACAGTGATTTGCCCTGAAAAGCTATAATAAATAGCCTCCGGCATACGTTTCTTAACTATACCGAGTATAGAACTTCTAATTTCCGGATCTGGCTTTGCGGCAGTGTCCACAAAACGATTGCTTATTTTTTTAAGTTGCAGGTTACCATACATTCTTGGTAAACCGTTACCCAGTAAAGCAACAACTGTAAACGGAAAGAAAAACACAGATCCTACACTGAGTACAAACCGCCCTAAAGTAACTACAAGCTGATTTAACTGCAATGGCTTAATCTCTTGATGCAACTTTGGTACTATCTCCAGTACAGAATCGGATACGGCCGCTAGAAACGCTGGGATAAGACCACATACCATTAACGCAATTTGCCACCATTCTGCGTGCTGAACACGTAATAGCCAAACTAGGATAGGAAGCGTTACTAAAAGGCTAATAACAGAGAAAATCTTTCGCAAAGAAATACCGGTTGCAAGCACCTGCCCCAACCTATACTTATCTTGCCATACTTTTCCGCCGTAGGCAATTACACCTGTAGCCACTCCCCCATCTGCTAAAACAGTCATAGTTCCCAGCATGGTGTTTACAATGGTATAGTACGAAAACTCTTTTTGAGGCATAAGCCTCACAAGCAATACGCCGGTAAGAAAACCAAGTACCTGTAAAATAATCTGTGTACCTCCGGTAACAGACAACATCTTTGTCCAGCTGGCCGCTTTATCGTAATGCTTGTGTTGCTTAATTTTGCCTACACTGCCTTTAAAGACCTTAACCATAGAGGTTTATTTTTTATCCTGCAACGTGATCCCACTGAGCGTTAAAGTTTCTTTTAGCCCATTCAACGTCTGAGGCTACCATTTCTTTAACAAGCCCTGCAAGATCGTACTGTGGCTCCCAGCCAAGTTGAGTTTTAGATTTTGTAGGATCGCCTATCAGAAGGTCTACTTCTGTAGGACGATAATATGTAGGGTCTACTTTTACCACAACCTTACCCACTTCAAGCTGGTAAGCCGGGTTGCTGCATGATTTAACTTTTGCTGTTTCGCTTTCGTTTTCACCTTCAAATTCAAGCTCTACGCCCACTTCGGCAAACGACAGACGTACAAAATCACGCACAGATGTTGTAACTCCGGTAGCAATTACATAATCTTCAGCAACATCTTGCTGAAGTATGCGCCACATAGCCTCTACATAGTCTTTAGCATGACCCCAGTCTCTAAGGGCATTTAGGTTACCAAGATATAAACAATCCTGTTTACCCAAAGCTATAGCGGCCGTAGCCATTGTTATTTTCCTTGTAACAAAAGTTTCTCCCCTGCGAGGCGACTCATGGTTAAAAAGAACTCCGTTACAAGCAAACATATCGTAAGCTTCCCTGTAGTTTTTAGTAATCCAGAAACCATAAATTTTTGCCACACCATAAGGAGACCTTGGGTAAAATGGCGAGTTTTCGTCATAAAAACCACGCTCATTTTTATTTTCAGGTAAACCTCCGTAAAGCTCTGAAGTAGATGCCTGATAAATTCTCGTCTTTTTTTCCAAGCCTAATATACGAACAGCCTCAAGAATCCTAAGTGTACCTATACCGTCTACATTTGCCACATATTCCGGAGAATCAAAAGAAACCTTAACGTGAGACATAGCACCAAGGTTATAAATCTCATCTGGCTTTACTTCTTGTATAATCCTGATAAGGTTTGTAGAATCTGTAAGATCACCATAATGCAACTTAAAGTTTACATTATTTTCGTGCTGATCTACATACAGGTGATCTATCCTTTGCGTGTTAAATGATGATGATCTTCTTTTAATGCCATGAACCATATAGCCCTTTTCCAATAAAAGTTCTGCCAGGTACGACCCATCTTGCCCGGTAATTCCGGTAATAAGAGCTGTTTTCATATATTTCGCTTTGGTATTTTTTAAATGGTTACTTTTTTAACACTGTCTATATTTTGCAAAAACCACTCATAGGTTTTCTTAATACCTTCTTCAAGGTCTATTTTGTGTTTCCAGCCCAGGTCATGCATTTTAGACACATCCATAAGCTTACGTGGCGTACCGTCTGGTTTAGAACTATCCCAAACGATTTCACCGGTATGGCCCACAATTTTCTGTATCGTTTCGGCAAGCTCTTTTATTGTAAGATCTACACCCGTACCTACGTTATATAAATAATCCGGAAGAGTATTTTCCAGGGCAAAAATCACACCTTCTGCCATGTCGTCCACAAACAGAAACTCACGCATAGGCGTACCGCTGCCCCAAAGGGTTACCGGAGCATTGCCGTTTAATTTAGCCTCATGAAACTTACGCATCATGGCAGGTAAAACGTGCGATGTATTTAAATCGAAGTTATCGTGGGTACCGTAGAGGTTTGTAGGCATAAGGCTTACATAGTCCTTACCAAATTGTTTACGGATAGCCTCACAAGCCTTTACTCCTGTAATTTTAGCAATCGCATACCACTCGTTAGTAGGCTCAAGAGAATCTGTAAGTAAATAATCTTCTTTAAGCGGCTGAGGCGCAAACTTAGGATATATACATGAACTACCTAAAAAGATAAATTTCTCTGTGTCATTTTTCAAGGCAGCATCAATAAGATTGTTCTGGATAAGCATATTCTCCATAATAAACTGATACGGAAAATTATTATTAGCCAAAATACCACCTACACGGGCCGCTGCGTCTATTATAACATCTGGCTTGTGCAACGATATAAAATTCCTTACAGCCTCCTGCTCTCGCAAATCAAGTTCGCTGCTGGTAGCCCCTATAAGATTTGTATATCCTCTGGATTCCAGTATTCTCCAAATTGCTCCCCCCACCATTCCGCGGTGTCCGGCTATATATATTTTCTTATCTTTCTGCATCGGTTTTTATATAATTCGGTATAATATGGAACGTGCAAATTACTATAAAATGTTAAAAAACAAAAATTCAGTTGATACATCGTAATTGGATCTGATATGTTTACTTAATTTTCTT
>JAAXJD010000024.1 GCA_012270005.1 Flavobacterium sp.
TAAAAATACCTGTTGTACATAATTTATAAAATACCTATTAATAGGAATTTGTAGAAGCAAAAAAAGATGCTCTCGCATCTTTTTGTTACTTTTTCTTTTTCTTGGTGGCCGGATAAATTTTATTTTCCTTCATGTAATCAGAATAATTAAACTTGAATTCAAATAGTACTTTAGGGTCAATTCCAGCGGCTAAACTTATTTTGATCAATGTCGACAAAATTGGCACATTTTCTTTATTAAGTAATCTATATACTTGCCTTCTATCAATATTCGCTCCCGCTGCAATATCGACAATATCAAGTCCTTTAACCTCAATTAATATCTTAAGGTTTTCGGCAAGTGATATAAAGTATTTATCTTCTATGCTTTTCATTAGTTAAAATTGACACATATGTCACATTTTTCATTGACAAATATGTCACACAAATTTTTTTTACTATTTTTACTGAATATTCTATTATTGAATTTATTTTTGCGATACTTCAGATAATAATTGAAGCATTCGCTTTGAAGCCTGCTCACAAAAACTGGTAATTTTTACACGCGGGATGATAAGTGCAAATGCTCACGCCATACGGCGTGGGCTCACTTATTTGCGTGTGGGTATACCAGTGCCTTGTGAGCGATAAGTTGAGTTTAAACCCACGCCTCCTTTTTAAGGATATTTCTTACTCCGCTTATATTCTTAGCGTTCACTTCACTTAATTCAATATTGGTTTCGCAGCAGTTTAGGTTTAATCTGTAGGTACGCTTATGATTTAGTTTTTTCATAGTTAAGTGGCTCGGCCTGTACTGGTATTCCTTTATGAGTTAGTTAAGGAAAGGCCGGGTTTCTTATTTTGTTTTCGGGTATAAAAAAGCCCTCCGTATAAGTTTGGCGACTCACGGAAGGCATAGACCAATAAAATCGTTTGTTTCACTAATCTTAACCAATGTTATGAAATTTATTTCAGCTAACAATGGGCTAAGGCTGCTTTTCTATTCTTCTGTTTTAGCATCCTTTCCTTGTACTGCCTTAGCCCGGGCGCATGCTTCACCCTATGGTGTGGTTTATTTTCAACAAACCATTTCCGGGACTGTTTCCGATAGTTCCGGGCCATTACCGGGAGTAACCATTATGGTAAAAGGTACTAATCGCTCTGTAGTATCTGACAGTGACGGGAAATTCTCTATTATGGCTTCACCCGATGAGGTCTTGGTGTTTTCATTTTTGGGGTATAAAACCGTTGAGGTTGTCGTAGGTGATCAGTCGGCTTTATCAGTTACGCTTGTTGAAGATGCCACCCAACTGGAAGAGGTGGAAATCAATGCAGGGTATTACGCTGTTAAAAAGAGGGAAAGCACGGGGAATATTTCCCGTATTACAACAAAAGACATCGAAACTCAGCCCGTGAGTAATCCCTTAGGTGCCATGAGCGGGCGTATGGCCGGAGTAACCATTACCCAATCTTCCGGTACCCCGGGTAGTGGTTTCAGCATCAAAATACGGGGCATTAATTCATTGCGTAGTGATGGGAATGAACCTTTATATATAATTGATGGTGTACCTTATGCCTCACAATCATTAGCCAATAGCTACATCTCAGGCACCAACTTTGCCGGTATTGGTTCTCCATTGGGGAACCTTAACCCCTCAGACATACAAAGCATTGAAGTGCTTAAAGATGCCGATGCCACAGCTATATATGGCTCACGTGGCGCTAATGGGGTGGTACTCATTACAACCAAAAAAGGGAAAGCCGGTAAAACCCGTGTGGAATTGCAAAGCTACTCAACCTTTGGCACTATCACGCGGAAGATGGACCTTTTGGATACACAACAGTACCTGGCGATGCGTCAGCAAGCATTCGAAAATGACTGTAAAAACGAATACCCAGCCGATGCCTATGACATAAACGGAACATGGGATCCTCAACGTTATACCGACTGGCAAAAAAAACTTATTGGAGGCACCGCAAACATTCACAACACACAACTCTCCATTTCAGGCGGATCTGCTAATACGCAGTTTACCCTCGGGGGAACGTATCGCAAGGAAACTACCGTATTTCCGGATGATAATGATTTTAAGCGTGCAGCCGTGCACAGCAACCTATCACATAGTTCTGAAGACGGAAAATTTGCCCTGAACTTCTCTGCTAATTACGTGCACGATAAAAATACACTGCCCGGTGTTGACCTCACCCGCCAGGCATATACCTTGGCGCCCAATGCTCCGGCTTTATATGACAGCGAGGGCAACCTCAACTGGGAAGGTGGCACATTTGAGAATCCGTTAGCGTACCTCAACAGCCAATACCTGAACGACAGCCGTAGCCTCATAACGAATGCTGTGCTGTCGTATAGCTTACCCTATGGTTTCAGGGTGAAAGCAAACCTGGGGTATTCCGACCTGCGGCTTTCAGAAGTACGTACGTTTCCCTATACAATCTTTAATCCATTCTACAATCTTACCAGTGCCAACTCAGAGGTAATGGTAAATGATGGAACCCGCAGTTCGTGGGTCGTGGAGCCACAGCTGGAATGGAAACACAATTGGGAATCCTTTGAAATTACAGCTTTGGCGGGTACCACATTCCAGTCCCAGCAGCAGGCTACCCAAGCCTTCTACGGCTCTGGTTTTGCCAGTAACAGCCTCATCAACAGCCTGGCTGCAGCCAATACGGTTACCGTCCTTGATGATTACAAGTCAGAGTACAACTATACTGCAGCCTTTGGACGCATTAACCTGTCGCTTAAAGACCGTTATATCCTCAACCTTACCGGGCGTAGGGACGGTTCCAGCCGTTTCGGGGCGGACAATCGGTTTGCTAATTTTGGGGCGGTGGGTGCAGCGTGGATTTTTTCTGAGGAACCGTTTCTTCCAAAAAAGACAAATGCGCTCAGCTTCGGTAAGCTCAGGATGAGCTATGGCTTTACCGGAAACGACCAGATTGGTGATTACCAATTTCTGGACAGCTATCAGGTATCATCCAACTATTATGGAGGTGTTACAGGCCTGCAACCCTCACGCCTTTACAATCCCAATTTTGGATGGGAAACCAATAAGAAACTGGAAGCAGGGCTGGAATTGGGATTCCTTAAAGACAGGATTGCGGTGTCCGCTTCGTATTTCCATAACCGTTCCACAGACCAACTCGTGGTCA
>JAAXJD010000162.1 GCA_012270005.1 Flavobacterium sp.
TGCTGCTTTTCCGGACAGGGTAGTTGATGGAAAGGTATATGATTTACAACGGAACCACTATCTGCAAAGCCATTTACGCCAACTCTTAAAAGCAAAGCAGGAAGGCGCTCGTGTAGATGGATACTTTGTGTGGAGCTTAACAGACAATTTTGAATGGGCTGAGGGGTATCATACACGTTTCTGACTGATTTATGTCGATTTTGACACACAACAACGTATCGTAAAGCACAGCGGAGAATGGTTTGCTGAGTTTTTACAAAATGACTAACCAATAATTTTATGCAATCTGAAAATAAATTAAAGATATTATACGCGGTACAAGGTACCGGGAACGGACACCTTAGCCGCGCTATGGATGTGATTCCGTGCCTGCAAAAGCATGGCGAAGTAGATATTTTGGTTAGTGGAATCCAGGGCGACCTGGAGCTGCCTTTTAAGGTGAAGTATAAGCTTACAGGCCTCAGCTTCATTTTTGGTAAAAAGGGTGGTGTTGATCTCTTTAAGACTGTAATGAAATCAAATTTGCCAAAATTAATTAAGAGTATACGTAAGCTACCCGTTGAAGACTACGATGTAGTAATTAATGATTTTGAACCTGTAAGCGCCTGGGCGTGTTATTTTAAACATAAAAAATGCATTGGCCTTAGCCACCAAAGCGCGGTGTTAGATAAGCACTTTCCGCTACCCGATGAAGAAGACAGAAAAGGGAAGCTCATCCTTAAAAATTATGCACCCGCTGATTTATTTTACGGTTTTCATTTTTACTCCGTGGGTGATAACATTTTTACCCCGGTTATACGTGTCCATGTAAGGAACAGAAAAGTAACAGATAAAGGGCATTATACCGTGTACTTACCAGCCTATGATGACAAAACCCTTATTAACAGGCTTTCCGCATTTCCGACGATAAAATGGGACGTATACAGCAAACACTGCAAAAAGAAAAAAGTACTCAATAAAATTACTATACAACCAATAGATAATGAGGGATTTACAGCTAGTATGGCCTCCGGTTCTGGGGTATTATGCGGTGCCGGTTTTGAAACGCCTGCAGAAGCATTATTTTTAAATAAAAAACTGCTGGTAGTGCCCATGAAAAACCAGTACGAGCAGCAGCTAAATGCGGCGGCTCTTAAAAAGATGGGCGTTCCGGTTATAAAAAGTCTTAATCCTAAATATACTGACGTAATAAGTAACTGGCTGGTAAACGGAAAAGTAATACCGGTACAGTATCCGGATAGAACTCAGGAAATTGTAGACCGCATTTTTGAAAATATTTCATAGTACATAAGCCTCCAACAGGAGGCTTATGTATTACTGTTTTATCAGGTTGATAAGATAAACGTCATTTTCACGTAGAGGAAGCTGTTTTTTAAACACACCGTCTTTCCCTATTAAAACTGTTTCAGTACTTACAGGCGCACCGTCTCCAAGTTTTTTTAACGTCTCTGTTTGTGCTTTTGTAAGGTTAGCCGGCTCACCCATTTCCAAGTAAGTAGAGTAGGGGTCGTTTACCCGGTAGCCTACCTTATATAACTCTAAAACATAAAAGCCTTCCTGAAGATTTTTCACAACCACATTGGCATTGCCTTTATTTTTTGCAGGTAAATCTTTTGTGTAATACACCTGGTTATTTACAGCATCGCCGGGGTGGGTATTCGTAAAGTCCCAAAACAGTATTTGTAAACCACCGTTACTATCTTTTGTAGCCCATGATTCAGTATCTTTATTTACAAGTTCTGTACTGCCAAGTTTGTTTAGTAATCTGTATGAGTGACATGCCGCTTTGTTTATCCCTTGGGTGTTAAGCAATCCAAAACCGCCATGGAAAGGCTTAAACCTTGGACCGGCTTCTTCAAATATATCTGTAAATACCCAGTAGCTCATAGAATTGGCAGCATCTCCGGATTGTTTTATTTTTTCGAGGATATAAGCGGCTTCGTGGTAGCTGTCATGTATAGGATCTGAAGGGGTATAAGAAGCACTCCACTCTGTATAATGAAGTTCAATGTCAGGAAAAGCAGATGCCTTTATTTGCTTCCGCGAGTTTATTATGTCTCCACTTACGGCCATTGGGTCTTTACTCAGTACGGTACCAGAGTTGCCAAATTCATCTAGAAATCCTTGTTTTACTCCGTAAGAATGTGTGCTGGCAAAATCAATGGGTACATTATTTTTTTTGCAATATGCCAGCATTTCCGGGATCCAGGCTGCGCCCGCGGTAGCAGGGCCACCCACTTTATAAGCAGGATTTACGCTCTTTATAGCCTGTGCGGTATACTTATACAGTTTAAAATATTCTTCCTGGCTACCTGCCCAAAATCCGTCAAGGTTTGGCTCGTTCCATACTTCAAAGTACCAACTCTTAACTTCAGCTTCGCCGTAACGCTCTGTAAAGTGCTGAACAAGATTTTTAATAAGCCCTGCCCATTTGTCATAGTCTTTTGGCGGCGTAACGTTTCCTTTCCACCAAAAGATAGTTTTATTACCACTTGCTAACGGAGAAGGCATAAAGCCCAACTCCACAAACGGTTTTATACCGGTTTTAAGTAAGGCATCATAAAGCGCGTCAATATACTGGTAATTGTATTCAGGATTACCGTTTTTATCCTCACGGTACACAGCCATGTCGTCTATTAGAAGGCCGTGCATACGGATATACTTAAAGCCACATTCTTTTGTTACGTAAGCCAGCTGTTCCTGCCAGTCGGCACGCAAGCCTTCAGATGCTCTTCCGGCACCAATACACTCTTTAAACTGAGTATTTAATGTTCCTTTAGTTTTAGAATAGTCTATATTGATGTTACGTGTAGCCTTTTCCTGCGCTTCCGCCTGAAAAAAGAAAGATAGTGCGAATGTAGTAGTAATCATTATTTTTTTTAAATAATGATAATTTTTTACTTGTTTAAATAACTTCATGATAATATATGTAATGTTTGGTTACAGAAAATTTATTTCTACAAATTACTTATGGTCAAATATACCAAAAGTAATTTGTAAAACAATTTTTTTTCATGATTACATACAAATCATATATGGGCAGTACGATAGAAATTTAAAGTGACAGGATTTTACAATCGTTGTCAGCTATTATTTTACGCATTTCTGCGTTATTGGCATCGTTTATAAAATAGGCAATATCATGGCACCAGTTTTCTCTTACGGGTTGCGTACAGCCGCCGTAGTGTATTGCCGCCGCTATAGATTCTGAGTTTGATTTTACAATCAGTGAGCCGGAGTTACCGGCAAGAGTGCTGGCACTGTGGCACTTTCTACCCGGATAGCTACAGTCGCAATTTATTATTTTGCCGGGTGCTACTTTTTTTGAGCCGAGATATCGATCGAAAAACTTTTGCATAAAGTCGGCTCCATCTTGTGATTTTAACTGTTGCACCGGAAACCCGATTGCAAATATATCGTCCCCATTATCTAAGTCGCAAGATGTATTAAAATGAACTGGCTCTGGCATATTATTAACAGTTTGTATTTGTAAAAAGGCTACATCTAATTTGTCATGGTCTATCTTTTGGCTGTTTATTCTTGCAGCAGGAGCGTAAAGTATTTTTGTGATTTTGCAAAGTTTGGTTATTGTATTATCAGTTTCGCCTTCAAAATCTATAAAGCTATCTGAAATAAAATTCCAACCTAGTTTGGTTTCTTGTGCTAAAAGCTGTGCTACATGCCTGTTAGTCATAACCACATTTGGAGCCACTAAAAACCCGGTACCAACAATTTTGTCGAAAACTGTGATTTTACCCGTAGCTTTTATCGCTGTTTTTAAACTTTCAGCGCGAGAGTCAGTGAATGTCTTTATAGGAGAATCTTCAAAAACGGCAGTGTATGGTACTCCATTTAGAACAGGGTAGGATGGTAGTGAACCATCAAAATTCAGGATAATTTTAAAAAGCGATACCTCATTAGCAGGTATATCTCCAAAACTTTTATCGGATATAAGCTTCAGGCCAGAATATGCTATGTTATTGAGCTTATCACAGTCTTCAGGAATCAGTAATTGCGTTAATTTACTAAACGCAATATAATGACGATCTATAAAATTTGAATTGGCGCTTGTAAGCCTTTCTGCCTGGCTTTGAACCCATAAATATTCATCCTGCATAATCTTGGTAGGTTATTCAGGGCTAAATTATCTAAAATTTAGATACAGTACTGTAGTAGGGGAAAAATATTGTTAAAACATAATCAAATTAATATCCGTACTATCAATATCAAACCATTCGCCTACACCACGATTTGTAAGGCGGCCATGATACATATACACACCATTTTTTAAGCCAGCATCGCAACGCATAGCGCTTTCAATACCGCCGTCTTCTGCCATTTGTAGTAAAAATGGGCTTATAATATTACTAATGGATAGTGAAGCTGTTTTACTGTAACGCGAAGGGATATTTGGTACACAATAATGGGTAACGTTATGTTTAACAAACGTAGGCTTTTCATGGGTTGTAACTTCACTGGTTTCAAAGCATCCACCGGTATCTATAGAAATATCTATAACTACAGCGCCACGCTTCATGCGTTCTACCATAGTTTCGCTTACTATAACCGGGCTGCGGTCTTTACCCCGCATGGCACCTATGGCCACATCGCAGCGCATTAACGATTTTAATAGTGCTTTTTCCTGTATGGTACTGGTAAATATACGTTGGTTGAGATTGTTTTGAAGCCTGCGTAGTTTATTAATAGAATTGTCAAACACTTTTACACTTGCACCCAAACCTATTGCGGTTTTTGCAGCAAATTCGGCAGCAGTACCGGCCCCTATAATAACCACTTCTGTAGGAGGAACCCCTGTAATGTTTCCAAACAAAAGTCCTTTTCCAAGTTTTTGGCTTATCATCAGTTCGGCAGCTATAAGTACCGATGCAGTACCGGCTATTTCACTGAGCGATTTTACAGCGGGGTACGATCCATCAATGTCTTTAATGAATTAAAAAGCCAGTGCCGTTATTTTTTTAGACTGCAACGCGTGGAAATATTCTGCTTTTTGAGTTTTTAATTGTAACGCAGATATAAGCAAAGTCTCCGGATTCATCATTTCTATCTCCTTAACGGTAGGTGGTTCTACTTTAAGAATAATAGGGCAACCGAAAACTTTTTTGGGATCATGAGTGATTTCAGCTCCTGCGTCGCTATATTCTTTATCAGAGTATGAAGCGGTTTGCCCTGCGCCACTTTCCATAAGCACACGATGCCCGTGCGCCACAAGTGAAGATACTGCATCTGGCGTAAGGCATATCCTGCGTTCCTGAAAAGAGGTTTCTTTTTGTAATCCTATGAAGAGCTCTCCACGCTGCTTCATTACTTCAAGTGTCTCTTCCTGGGGTAGCAGCTGTTGTCTGGTAAATGGTGTTATCGGCATGATGTTTTTAAAAAACTGATACAATGTACAAAAAATAAAAAAACGGCTTACAATTATTTTACAAGCAGTTGTCTTCTGCCATCGTTCATTGTTTTTATAGTTACAGCAGTATGTTCCAGCGGAATAAGATTTGGCGTTTTTTCCGGCCATTCTATAAAACATACATTCCCGCTGTAAAAGTACTCATCTATACCCATATCATACGCTTCTTCTTCGCTGTTAAGGCGGTAAAGGTCAAAATGATATACCGTTTTACCATCAGTTGTGCCATATTCATTTACTAAAGAAAACGTGGGGCTACCGGTTATGTCGGTAACCCCAAGTTGTTTAGCGAGTGCTTTTATAAGAGTTGTTTTGCCGGCACCCATTTGGCCGTGAAATAACAGTATGTTTTTTGGTGGCATTGCCATTAATTGTCTTGCAGCGTTATCTATTTCCTCAAGCGAAAATATAATCTCCATACGTCTATAGTTCGGTTTACCTAGGATTTAATACTAAAAATGGCACTATCATTTCTTCCAGCGAAATACCTCCGTGCTGGTACGTATTTCTGTAGTAGCTTACATAATGGTTGTAATTGTTTACATAAGCCAGGAACAAATCATTTTTTGCAAAGATAAAAGAACTGCTCATGTTTATAGCAGGAAGCTGAATTGATTTCGGGTCTTTTACATGGTAAACGTCACGGTCTTCAAAGGTAAGGCTACGCCCTGTTTTATAGCGCAGGTTAAGGCTTGTGTTACGGTCGCCGATAACCTTGCTCGGGTTCTTAACGTTAATAGTGCCGTGGTCTGTGGTAATGATAAGGCGCATACCCATAGACTGCGCTTGCTGTATCATTTCCAGGAGTGGCGAATTTTTAAACCAGCTCAGTGTAAGCGATCTGTATGCTTTATCGTTACTGGCAAGTTCTTTTACCACGTCCATTTCAGTTTTGGCGTGGCTAAGCATATCTACAAAATTGTACACTACGGTAGTAATGTCATTATCTTTTAAAGTTTTAAAATTATCTGCCAGCTTTTTACCGTCCCTGTAGTTTGTAATCTTATAATATTCCTGTTTAAGTGCGCTAAGCCCAAGGCGACGAAGCTGCTCTGTAAGGAACTCTGCTTCATATAGATTTTTTCCTCCGTCGTCTACGTCGTTTTTCCAGTATTGCGGGTATTTTTTTTCCATTTCAAGCGGGGTGAGCCCGCTGAAAATGGCGTTACGCGCATACTGGGTAGCCGTAGGAAGTATAGAAAAATAAGCGGATTCTTTTTCAAGCTTGTAATGGTTACCTACCACGCTCTCAAAAGCCCTCCATTGGTCGTACCTAAGGTTGTCTATTACAACAAACAGTATTGGCTGTTTTTTCTTTATTTCGGGTATTACAAGTTCACGGAATAGGTTGTGGCTCAATACCGGTTTTTCAGCTTTTGGATCAAACCAATCTTCGTAATTTCTTTCTATAAACTTCCCGAATTGAGAGTTGGCTTCCACCTTTTGAGACTCCAAAATTTCCACCATACTTTGGTCTTCTATGTTTTCCAGCTCCATTTCCCAAAAAATAAGCCTTTTGTACATATCCACCCAGTCTTCATACGTGCGTACCATAGCCATATCCATAGCTATCTTCCTAAATTCCTTTTGGTAGTCCAGTGTTGTTTTGCTGGAAACCAGGCGGGAATTATCAAGGTTCTTTTTTAATGATAACAGTATTTGGTTTGGATTTACGGGCTTAATTAGGTAGTCGGCAATTTTAGAACCAATCGCTTCCTCCATAATCATCTCTTCCTCGCTTTTTGTAATCATAATTACCGGAGTAGATGATTTTTTTTCTTTCATTTCCGCAAGTACCTCCAGGCCGCTAAGGCCGGGCATGTTTTCATCAAGAAAAACAATATCAAAATTCTGCTCATCAAACAGTTCCAGCGCATCCTGGCCGTTGTTTGCAGTAGTTACTTTATAGTTCTTTTTTTCCAGAAAAAGGATATGGGGTTTCAGCATGTCAATCTCGTCATCAACCCATAGTATGTTTATCTCATTCATAAGTATGAAAGAATTTTCGTTCGAATATATAACGTATGCAAGTAACTTATATTTGCCGGATTTTGTATAAAATTTTTTATAAAATCTCCCTTATGCAAGAGTTTCCGTAAACCAGTCATTCCAATATATATGCGCTCTTTAAAACAAAAGGCCTGCAAAAATTACTTTTCACAGACCTTTCCTTCAATAACCTAAGTAACAAAAAATAACGTTATTATTGTTTTTCAGGCTTCGTTGAAGCGTTAACTGTAGTGTTGGTTACCACCACGGTAGTTGCATTTTTTTCTTTTTCACTTTTTTGTACAGATATTGGCTGCTTTTCGGATTTTGCGGGCGGGGCAGGATTATAATAATCGTTGTTTTTTTCCGCCGCTTCCTTGGCGTTTTGTTCAACACCTGCTATCGTAACCGCAGGAGGGGTGTTATCTGCCCGCTCTATAACGTTGTCATTTTGGGCATACGCTGCTACACCCAAAAGCAAACAGACTGATATGTAAAGGTTTGCTTTCATAAGCAAAAATGATTTATTTACTAAAGTTACAAAAAAATATTGATTTATTTGTAGATGCTGTTGGCTTAACTTGTGTTTAACGGGTATTAATAATTGAAGTTAAATATCTTACGAAGCTGTTAAACAAACCCGAAAGTTGGCAGATAGACAACAGTTTAATATCTTTGTTAAAATTTTTTATCTGCGTGAGCAAAATCAATAAGCTAAAGATACTTAACGATCCTATTTACGGATTTATCTCTATAACCAACCCTTTGTTATACGACCTTATACAGCATCCTTATTTTCAGAGGTTAAGGCGTATTTCTCAAATGGGTCTTTCGTACCTTGTATACCCCGGGGCGCACCATACACGTTTTCATCACGCCTTAGGCTGTATGCACTTAATGCAGCGTACCGTAGGCGTGCTGCGTTTTAAAGGGGTAGAGATAAGCGACGATGAAGAAAACGCGCTTTGCATTGCTATTTTGCTTCATGATATAGGACATGGGCCGTTTAGCCATGCCATGGAGCATAGTATTGTAGAAGGTGTAAGCCATGAAGATATTTCTATAATGTTTATGGATAGCCTCAATGAGGCTTTTAGTGGTAAACTTACGCTTGCTATTAAAATATTCAGGGGAGAATACCACCGTAAGTTTATGCTGCAACTCATTTCCAGCCAGCTGGATATGGATCGTATGGACTATCTTAAACGTGATAGCTTTTACAGCGGTGTAGCCGAAGGAAATATTAATAGTGAGCGCCTGATACAAATGTTTAACGTAGAAAACGATAAACTGGTTATAGAGGAAAAAGGTATTTACAGTGTAGAAAAGTTTATTGTGGCGCGCCGGCTTATGTATTGGCAGGCCTATTTGCATAAAACCAGTGTTGCTGCAGAGCTCATATTAACCAAAATACTAAAACGCGCCAGGGAGCTTACCTATAGCGGAATAGTGTTGTCTGCCAGCGAACCGCTGTTGTTTTTTATTAAGAATACTATAAATAAAGAGGATTTTACTCCGGATGTTTTAAAAAAGTTTTCTTATCTGGACGATTTTGATGTGGTGGGTGCCATAAAGGCATGGCAGTTTCATGATGATTTTGTGCTAAGCGAACTATGTAAAATGATTATAAACCGCGATTTGCCAAAGATAAGACTACAGTCTGAAAAAGCGAGTAGGGAAGAGGTAAATACCCTAAGGGAACGCGCTACTAGAATGCTTGGAATATCTGATAAAGAAGCAAAATATTTTGTTTTTGAGGGTAAAGTAAAAAATCAGGCCTACAATAAAGAGGGAGAGCCCATACACATATTGCATAAAGACCGTACCGTAGAAGATGTTATTGAAGCCAGTGACCAACTGAATTTAAAGGCATTATCTAAGCCGGTAACCAAGTATTATGTCTGTTTCCCAAAACAGCTATTAGATGAAGCTTCTATTTAATTAAATTTTTTATTTTTGTCGGGATGAAATTTACAGCGGAACAAATAGCAGGGGTGCTCGAAGGAGACGTGGTGGGAAACCCACAGGCAGAAGTGCATACCCTTGCCAAAATAGAAGAAGGTACCGAAGGATCCATTACATTTTTGGCTAATCCTAAATATACACCTTATATATATACCACTCAGGCTTCGATTACCATTGTAAACAGGAGCTTTGAGCCCGATGCGCCTATAACTACCACGCTTATAAAGGTAGACGACGCGTATAAATCATTTTCTAAGCTTTTAGAATATTACAATCAGGTAAAATTAATGAAGAGCGGTATAGAACAGCCTTCATTTATATCTGATAACGTTACATACGGAGAAAATCTTTACCTGGGAGCATTTTGCTACATTGGTAAAAATGTAAAAATAGGTAACAACGTTAAAATATATCCTAATACATTTGTTGGCGATAACGTAACGATTGGCGATAACAGTATACTGTTCGCCGGTGTGCGTGTATATAGCGAAACACAAATAGGCAATGGCTGTACCATTCACTCAGGTTCTATAATAGGGTCAGATGGTTTTGGGTATGCGCCTAACGAAGAAGGTGTGTACAGTAAAGTACCACAGATTGGAAACGTTATCCTGGAAGATAATGTAGATGTAGGGGCTTGCACAACCATAGACAGGGCTACTCTTGGTAGTACTGTTATTAAAAAAGGTGTAAAGCTAGACAACCAGATACAAATAGCACACAATGTAGTTATTGGCGAAAATACTGTTATAGCTTCTCAAACCGGTATTGCAGGATCTACCAAAATTGGTAAAAACTGTATCATTGGCGGGCAGGTAGGTATAGTGGGTCATTTAACTATAGGTAACGGTGTACGCATACAGGCACAGAGTGGTGTAGGGCGAAATATACCTGACGGTGAGGCTATACAAGGCTCTCCTGCCATGGGATACACTGATTTTAATAAGTCTTACGTGCATTTCCGTAATCTTCCAAAAATTGTTGGCGAGATTAACGATCTGAAAAAAACAATCAAAGAGTAAACTAAAAACGATATATAATGGTTAAACAAACCACAATCAAAAGTGAGATTTCATTAAAGGGAGTGGGCCTGCATACAGGTAAAGAAGTTACCATGACCTTTAAACCTGCCCCCATTAACAATGGGTACACTTTTGTAAGGGTAGATTTAGAAGGCCAGCCTGTAATAGAAGCTGATGCCAGTTATGTAGTAAATACCCAGCGCGGTACCAACCTTGAAAAGAAAGGAGTAAAAATACAAACCTCTGAACACGTACTTGCAGCGTTTGTGGGTTGTGATGTAGACAACGTAATTATAGAGCTAGACGCCAGCGAGCCACCTATTATGGATGGGTCTTCTAAGTTTTTTGTAGAAGCCATAGAAACCGTAGGTGTGGTAGAGCAGGATGCCGAGCGCAAAATATATGTGGTAAAAGAAGTTATTTCTTATACCGATGAAAATACAGGCAGCGAAATTATAGTTATGCCTGCCGATGACTACCAGGTAACAACCATGGTAGACTTTGGTACTAAGGTACTTGGTACACAAAATGCCACACTTAAAAGTATGAGCGATTTTAAAGCGGAAATAGCTGATGCCCGTACCTTTAGTTTCCTGCATGAACTTGAAACGTTATTAGAGCATGGCCTTATTAAAGGCGGCGATCTTAATAACGCGATTGTTTATGTAGATAAAGAAATTTCTGAAGAAACCATGGAGCGACTTAAGGTAGCTTTTGGGAAAGACAGTATAGCTGTAAAGCCAAATGGTATTTTAGATAACCTAACCCTTCATTACCCAAATGAGGCTGCACGCCATAAACTGCTGGATGTTATTGGAGATCTTGCCCTAACCGGTACAAGGATTAAAGGTAAAATTATAGCCAATAAACCAGGGCATTTTGTAAACACGCAGTTTGCAAAGAAACTTTCAAAAATTATTAAGATAGAGCAGCGGAATCAGGTACCTGTGTACGATCTTAACAAAGAGCCACTTATGGATATTCATAAGATTATGGCTATGCTTCCGCACCGTCCGCCATTCCTTTTGGTTGATAAAATCATAGAGATGAGCGATACCCATGTGGTAGGGCTTAAGAATGTTACTATGAATGAAAATTTCTTCGTAGGACATTTCCCGGGAGCACCGGTAATGCCTGGTGTACTAATTGTAGAAGCTATGGCGCAAACAGGTGGTATCCTTATTTTAAGTACTGTACCTGATCCTGAAAATTACCTTACTTACTTTATGAAAATAGATAATGTAAGGTTTAAACAAAAAGTACTCCCTGGTGATACCCTTGTGTTTAAGTGCGATCTTTTATCGCCTATACGCCGTGGTATATGCCACATGCAGGCTAATGCTTATGCTAACGGTAAACTTGTTGCCGAAGCAGAGCTTATGGCACAGATAGCTAAATCATCATCATCAAACTAACGAATAACAAGGTATGAATCAACCTTTAGCATACGTGCACCCGGGTGCCAAAATAGCCAAAAATGTGGTTATAGAACCTTTTACAACCATTCATAATAACGTGGTTATTGGCGAGGGTACCTGGATAGGCTCTAACGTTACCATAATGGAAGGCGCCCGCATAGGTAAGAACTGTAACATATTTCCCGGAGCTGTAATTTCTGCACCTCCTCAGGATTTAAAATATCAGGGTGAAGACACCACCGCCGAAATTGGAGACAATACAACAATACGTGAGTGTGTAACCATAAATCGTGGTACCTCTGACAGGATGAAAACAGTAGTAGGTAACAACTGCCTTATAATGGCCTATTCGCACATTGCCCACGACTGTATGGTGGGTAACTATTGCATATTTAGTAATAATACTAACCTTGCCGGACACATTACGGTAGGCGATTACGTTGTACTTGCCGGTCTTACCGCTGTACACCAGTTTTGTACCATTGGCAATCATGCCTTTGTAACCGGCGGTTCGTTAGTTCGTAAAGATGTTCCCCCTTACGTAAAAGCTGCGCGCGAGCCGCTTTCGTATGTGGGTATTAACTCTGTAGGTTTAAGAAGGAGAGGTTTTACTCCTGAAAAAATCACTGAAATACAGAATATTTACCGTTTCCTTTACCAGAAAAACTACAATACCACTCAGGCTATAGAAATGATAGAAGCAGAGATGGAGGCTACTCCGGAGCGCGACGAAATTATTATGGCTGTGCGTAATTCTTCGCGTGGTATTATGAAAGGCTATACAGGCAGCCTGTAACGGTTAAGAACAAATGCATTAATAAACAAATATAACACTTAAGAAATGGCAACTACATCAGATATACGTAACGGTCTATGTATTAAATTTAACCACGACATTTACAAAATCATAGAATTCCTTCACGTAAAGCCGGGTAAAGGACCAGCTTTTGTTCGTACAAAACTTAAAAGCCTTACTACTGGTAAAGTACTTGATAACACTTTTTCTGCAGGTCATAAAATAGACGACGTAAGGGTAGAAACGCACAAGTTTCAGTTCCTTTATGCAGAGGGTGATGATTTTCACTTTATGAACGCTGAATCGTACGAGCAAATTACACTTAACAAAGACATTCTTGATGCTCCGGGTCTTCTTAAAGAGGGCGAAAATGTTATGGTAATCATCAATGCAGAGACTGAGGCGCCACTATCTGTAGATATGCCTGCGTCTGTAGTACTTGAAGTTACTTACGCAGAGCCGGGTGTAAAAGGTAATACCGCTACAAATGCCACCAAACCTGCTAAAGTAGAAACTGGTGCAAGTGTTAACGTACCGCTTTTTATTAACGAAGGTGATAAAATTAAAATTGATACAGCTACAGGTGCTTATCTTGAGCGTGTAAAAGAATAATTTACAGACTAGGAGCCGGGTTTACACCGGCTCTTTTTTTCCTTTCATATATCATCAATCAGCCCGTTAGGGTTTTTTTCTTTAATAGTATGAAATTTCCAAATGTTCAGGCTTTAAAAAGCATTGCGGCAATAATAGGCAGCGAGTACGTAGGCGACGATAATTTCCCGGTTCACGGAATGAATGAAATTCATGTGGTAGAACCAGGTGACATTGTTTTTGTAGACCACCCTAAGTATTATGATAAAGCGTTACAGTCTGCCGCAACAATAGTACTCATTAACAAAAAAGTAGAGTGCCCGGAAGGTAAAGCATTACTTATTTCAGATGACCCATTTAGGGATTTTAATAAGTTGAGCAACCATTTTAGGCCATTTCAGCCTGCAACTGCTATCATTTCGCCATCAGCAACAGTTGGTGAGGGTACAGTTATTCAGCCAAATACTTTTGTGGGTAATAATGTATCTATAGGAAAAAATTGTCTTATCCATAGTAATGTGGCTATTTATGATAACACTGTAATCGGCGACAATGTTATTATACATGCAGGTACAGTACTTGGAGGCGATGCGTTTTATTATAAAAAGCGCCCTGAAGGTTTCGACCAGCTTATTTCTTGTGGCCGTGTTGTAATTGAAGATAATGTGGGCATAGGCGCGCTTTGCACCATAGATAAGGGCGTTACCGGCGATACTACTATTGGTGCCGGGACAAAAATTGATAACCAGGTACACATAGGGCACGACACTATTATTGGTAAAAAATGCTTGATAGCTTCGCAGACCGGTATTGCCGGTTGTGTAGTTGTGGAGGATGAAGTAACCATGTGGGGTCAGGTAGGTGTTACCAGTGCCATTACCATAGGTACAAAAGCTGTTATACAGGCTCAAACCGGTGTGGGCAAATCCCTGGAAGGTGGTAAGGTATACTTTGGTTCGCCAGCGGAAGAATCGCGCGAAAAGCTGAAGCAGATGGCTTACGTAAAACGTATCCCTGAAATATTAGAAAAATTGAATAAGTAAAATACTTTCCCCTCAGAATGGATGTAAAACAATTTATAAAAGATTACTACGAAAACCTGCTTACTCCGGAAAATCTTAAAAATTTTCTGCATCCTCAGGCCATTATCGAATGGCACAGCCAGAGAGGATATGTAGAGATGGATACTGCAGAAATAGTAAAGTTTATGGAAGTGGTTAGCAGGAATAACACTACCTTAAGATTTCGGGTTACTCACTTAATAGCTGAAGGCGAAGACAAGGTTGCTGCTAAATATATAAACTATCTGGAATCTGCAGATGATCTAAATATTGAAAAAGAGGTTTCTCACGGTATTTCAATTTGGGAACTAAAAGATAATAAGTTGTATCGCGGTTATATAATCACGAGCCAAGGTTAGCTGATGTTTTCAAACGGCGGGTGTTACAATAAATTCTTGCAAAATTGATATATAAAATAGAAAAAAAGCGTGAAGCGTATTAGTTAAAAAGCTATTTTTGTATCGCAAATTAAGAAAAAACAATAATCATTATATCATGAGTGTTCTAGTTAACAAAGATTCCAAAATAATTGTACAGGGCTTTACAGGAAGCGAGGGTACTTTCCACGCTACCCAAATGATTGAATATGGTACTAACGTTGTAGGTGGTGTTACACCAGGTAAAGGTGGTACAACCCATCTTGACAAACCTGTTTTTAATACTGTTAAAGATGCGGTAGACGTAGCAGGTGCAGATACCACTATCATATTCGTTCCGCCGGCCTTTGCTGCTGATGCAATTATGGAAGCTGCTGAAGCGGGTATTAAAGTAATCATTGCCATTACTGAAGGTATTCCTGTTGCAGATATGATTAAGGCTTATGATTACATTAAAGGGAAAGACTGCCGCCTAATAGGCCCTAACTGTCCGGGTGTAATTACCCCAGGTGAGGCTAAAGTAGGTATTATGCCAGGCTTCGTGTTCAAAAAAGGTAAAGTTGGTATTGTTTCTAAATCAGGTACACTTACTTATGAAGCTGCTGACCAGGTTGTTAAACAAGGTCTTGGTATTACCACAGCTATTGGTATTGGTGGTGACCCAATTATTGGTACTACAACTAAAGAAGCTGTAGAACTCCTTATGAATGACCCGGAAACTGAAGCTATCATTATGATAGGTGAAATCGGTGGGCAACTTGAAGCTGACGCAGCGCGCTGGATTAAAGCTGATGGTAACCGTAAGCCGGTAATTGGTTTTATAGCTGGTGAAACTGCTCCTAAAGGACGTACAATGGGTCACGCAGGTGCTATTGTAGGTGGTGCTGATGATACAGCTGAGGCTAAAAAACGCATCATGAGGGAAAACGGAATCCACGTTGTTGATTCGCCTGCTGAAATCGGTAAAAAAGTTAAAGAAATCCTTGGTTAATAGTAAAGACTATTTACTAAGGTCATACCATAAAAACGGGACAGTATAAACACTGTCCCGTTTTATTTTTTTACTATGTCTCGTCCTGAAATAGCGATACACAAAAAAGTATCGTATGAATAATTACTCA